>JBIPNU010000138.1:0-6281 GCA_044370615.1 Burkholderiales bacterium | reverse complement strand
GTCGGCGCAGTGTCCGCGCGCGTGCTCGCGCGCGGGGCCATCCGGACGCGGTCGATGTGGCCGCCCGGGCCCGGGGCGACGCCTACGCGGGCGTGCGCCGGGGCCGGTCGGCCCTCAGGCTCCGAGGAACAGCCGGTAGGCGGGGTGGTCGGTCTCGTCCTGGTAGCGGTAGCCCAGTTCGGACAGGAAGCGACGGAACGCCGCCTTGTCGCGCGCCGGCACCTGCATGCCCACCAGCACGCGTCCGTAGTCGGCGCCGTGGTTGCGGTAGTGGAACAGGCTGATGTTCCAGCCTCCGCTCATCGCCTCGAGGAAGCGCATGAGCGCGCCCGGACGCTCGGGGAACTCGAATCGGTAGAGCCGCTCGTCGGTCAGGCCCGGCGCCCGACCGCCCACCATGTGGCGGATATGCAGCTTGGCCATCTCGTCGTCGGTGAGGTCGCGCGCGGGCAGCCCGGCGCGCTCGAGCGCGCGGACCAGTTCGGCCGCCTCGGCACGCTGGCGTACCTCCACCCCGACGAACACGTGCGCGCGGCGTGCATCCGCGTAGCGGTAGTTGAACTCGGTGACGCTGCGCGGGCCGAGCAGCGTGCAGAACTCGCGGAAGCTGCCCGGGCGTTCGGGAATCGTGACCGCGAGGATCGCCTCGCGCGCCTCGCCGATCTCGGCGCGCTCGGCCACGAAGCGCAGCCGATCGAAGTTCATGTTCGCGCCGCAGGCGATCGCCACCAGCGTGCGTCCGCGCATCCGGCGACCGGCAGTCCATGACTTCATGCCGGCGATGGCGAGCGCGCCGGCCGGTTCGAGGATCGAGCGCGTGTCCTCGAACACGTCCTTGATCGCCGCGCAGATCGCATCGGTGTCCACCAGCACGATATCGTCGACCAGCTCGCGCGCGACCCGGAAGGTCTCCTCGCCCACGTGCTTGACCGCCACGCCATCGGCGAACAGGCCCACCTGCGGCAGGCGCACGCGATGCCCCGCCTCGATCGACCGGCGCATCGCGTCCGAATCCACCGGCTGCACGCCGATCACCTTCACGCCCGGGCGAAGCGCCTTCACGTAGGCGGCCACGCCGGAGATGAGTCCGCCACCGCCGATGGCCACGAAGATGGCCTCGATCGGATCGGGATGGGCGCGCAGGATCTCCATGCCGATGGTGCCCTGGCCGGCGATGACGTCCGGATCGTCGTACGGGTGCACGAAGGTGAGCCCGCGGCGCTTGCCCAGCGCCTGCGCATGCGCGTAGGCCTCGTCGTAGGTGTCGCCGCTGAGCACCACCTTCGCCCCGCGTGCGGCCACCGCCTGCACCTTGATCTGCGGGGTGGTCACCGGCATCACGATGGTCGCGCGGCAACCCAGACGCTGGGCGGCGAGCGCAACGCCCTGGGCGTGGTTGCCGGCCGAGGCGGCGATCACCCCCCGGCGCAGCGCGGCCGGCGGCAGGTGCACCATCTTGTTGTAGGCCCCGCGCAACTTGAACGAGAACACCGGCTGCATGTCCTCGCGCTTGAGCAGCACCCGGTTGCCGGTACGCGCGGACAGCCCGGGCGCCGGGTCGAGCGGCGTTTCGATCGCGACGTCGTAGACGCGCGCCTTCAGGATGCGTTCGAGGTAGTCGCGGGGCATCGGCAGGCAGGCTCGGAGGTGGCTCGGCTCGCCGGGACAGCGGCAAGCCGCGGGGGTGTGCGGCAGAAGGGGGTCGGGAACGATCCGCCGGGGATGACGCGGCGGGACGCAGGCAACTCGCCGCGGGGCGCGCGGTGCGTCGAAGGATTTCGGCGACGCGCACGGGGCCGGCGCGCACGCCGCTGTCACGCGACCGGCAAGCGCGGTGTCCCCGGCGGCTTTGCGCGACAGGCGCGCGAACCTGCGATAATGATCGCATGCCTGCGCAGGATGATCTGAAACGCGCGGCCGCCGAGGCCGCCATTGCCCATGTCCCCGAGGACGCCGTGATCGGGGTGGGCACCGGCTCGACCGTCGACTTCTTCATCGCCGCGCTGGCCGGCATGAAGAGCCGGATCGCCGGCGCCGTGTCCAGTTCCGAACGGAGCACCCGGCTTCTCGAGGCTGCCGGAATCCCGGTGTTCGACCTGAACTCGGTGGACGAGGTCGCCGTGTACGTGGACGGCGCCGACGAGATCAATCCCCACCTGTACATGATCAAGGGGGGGGGCGGCGCGCTCACCCGCGAGAAGATCGTCGCCGCGGTCGCCCGCCGCTTCGTGTGCATCGTCGACGACAGCAAGATGGTCGACGTGCTCGGCCGCTTCCCGCTGCCGGTGGAGGTGATCGGGCTCGCGCGCAGCCATGTCGCCCGCCAGCTGGTTCGGCTGGGCGGCGAGCCGCGGCTGCGCGAGGGTTTCCGCACCGACAATGGCAATCCGATCCTGGACGTCGCCGGCCTGCGCATCCTCGATCCGGTCGCCCTCGAGTCGGACATCAACCAGATCGCCGGCGTGGTGTGCAACGGACTGTTCGCACGCCGTCCGGCGGACATCGCGCTGGTCGCGGGCGCCTACGGGGTGCAGACGCTGCGGCGCTGAGCCCGCGCGCGCCAGCGCGCTCGGGAGACGCCACTGCAGCGTGTCGCCACCCTCGCGTCCCGGCGCCGCCGGCACCCCTCGCCTGCGCCTCGACTCGCCCGCGGCCGGCTGCCGCGGGGCCGACGCGGGCATCACCCGCGCGCAGGCTCGATGCCGCTCGCCGGCGACCGCGCACCGACCGAGGACACCCCGGCCCGGACTCGCGCCGGTGCCACATCCCTGTCATATTGACGCCGTACATTCGCGCATCTTCGCCGGCAAGGAACTCCCGGCCTGTCGAATGGCGTCTGACGCAGGAGCGCGCTCATGAGCGGTAGCCACATCACCAAGCAGTTCGATGCCGAACTCGAGTCGGTGCGCTCGCGCGTGCTGCAGATGGGCGGCCTGGTCGAGGAGCAGATCGTCGGGGCGATCGACGCGCTGACCAACGGCGACCTCGAACAGTGCGACCGGATCATCGCGGCCGACCACCGGGTCAACGCACTCGAGGTGGAGATCGACGAGCAGTGCAGCCGCATCATCGCGCGTCGCCAGCCGACCGCCATCGACCTGCGGATGCTGCTCGCGGTCATCAAGACCATCACCGACCTCGAGCGCATCGGCGACGAGGCCTCGAAGATCGCCCGCATGGCGCGCGCGCTGCACCAGCGCGACGGCCTGTACCTCGCTCGCCACCGCGACCTTCGCCACGTCGCCGAGGTGGCAGTGGACATGCTGCGCCGCTCGCTCGACGCCTTCGCGCGACTCGACGCCTCGGTCACCGCCAAGGTGGTGCGCCTGGACGAGACCGTCGACGAGGAATACAAGTCGATGGTGCGCAAGCTCATCACCTACATGATGGAAGATCCGCGCACGATCTCCTCCTCTCTGGAAATCCTGTGGGTGGTCAAGGCGATCGAGCGTATCGGCGACCACGCGAAGAACATGTCGGAGTACGTGGTCTACATGGTCAAGGGCAAGGACGTCCGCCACGTGAGCGCGGACGAGATCGAGCGCGAGGTCGGAGCCTGAAGCGCGCGGCGTGCGGCGGCCGCCACCGCGCCGGGAGCTGGCTGGCTTGTCGGAAAGTCTCTCGCGGTGGCCTGGTCGCCACGCCCGACCGGGAACCCTGCCGGAAGCGAGATCGCGTCCCGGAGGCACGCCACACCCCCGGGATCGCGTCCCGGGGCATATCGGACGCGACCGCCGCGCGGTACACTCCGATGCGGTTGCAAGGTCGCTCGGAGCCGTGATCCTCGGCTGGGCCAGCGCTGCACTCGCGCGGCAGGCCGCTTGACGGGAGGAACGTCGGTCAGATGCAGGGGCACAGCATGATCGCCGCGGTCGACCTCGGCTCCAACAGCTTCCACCTGCAGGTCGCCCGCGTGGTCGGCGACCAGATCTACCCGCTCGATTCCCTGCGCGAGCCGGTGCGCATCGGCGCCGGGCTCACCGCCGACAAGCGCCTGGACGAGGCCGCACAGCAGCGCGCGCTCGCCGCGCTCGCACAATTCGGCGAGCGCCTGCGCGGCCTGCCCCCGGAGGCGGTGCGCGCGGTGGGCACCAACACGCTGCGGGTAGCCCGCAACGCGCGCGAGTTCCTCGCCCGGGCGCGCAGCGTGCTGGGCTTCCCGATCGAGGTGGTCGCCGGACGGGAAGAAGCGCGCCTCATCTACCTCGGTGTCGCGCACGGCCTGCCCCCCTCCCCCGAGCGGCGGCTGGTGGTGGACATCGGCGGCGGCTCCACCGAATTCATCATCGGCGCCGGTCTGGACCCGATCCGCCTCGAGAGCCTGTACATGGGCTGCGTCAGTTTCTCGCTGCGCCACTTCGCCGACGGCCGCCTCACCAAGGCGAGCTTCCGCGCCGCGGAGACCGCGGCGGGCGCGGAGTTGCAGACCATCCGCAGCGCGTTCCAGCGCGGACAGTGGCGCGAGGCCTTCGGGTCCTCCGGCACCGCGCGCGCGATCGCCGAGCTGCTCGAATGGAATGGCTATACCGACAGTGGCATCACGCTCGAAGGCATGCGCCAGCTGCGCGCGCAGATGATCCGGGTCGGCACCCTCGAGCGGCTCGACTCGCGCGCGATCGCGGGCCTGCGCGCCGACCGCAGGCCAGTCATCCCGGGTGGCCTCGCGATCATGCTCGCCGCCTTCGAAGCCCTGGACATCGCCCACATGACCGTGGCCAGCGGCGCGATGCGCCAGGGCATCCTCTACGACATGCTGGGTCGCTTCCAGCACCATGACATGCGCGATGCCACCGTCGCGCAGTTCGGCGAGCGCTATCACGTCGATGCCGCCCAGGCCGAGCGGGTCGGCGCGCTTGCGCGGGCGCTGCTTGCCCAGGTACTGCCGCAGGAGGGAGCCGCCGCCGAGGCCGCGATCCGACTGCTCGACTGGGCCGCGCGGCTGCACGAGATCGGCATCTCGGTCGCCCACTCCGGTTACCACAAGCATGGTGCCTACATCCTGCGCAACGCCGACATGCCGGGCTTCTCGCGCAGCGAGCAGGCGCGGCTGGCCACGCTGGTGCTCGCGCACCGGGGCTCGCTCGACAAGATGCAGGGGATGCTCGACAGCGACGAGGACATCGCGATCGTGCTCGCGCTGCGGCTGGCCGCGCTCTTCCACCGCTCGCGCGTGGATGCACCACCGCCGCTGCTCGAAGCGCGCTTCGGGGGCGGCGATTGCCGGCTGCGGGTAGACCCCGACTGGCTCGCCGGCAACCCGCTCACCGCCTCGCTGCTGCGCGAGGAGATCGAGCAGTGGCGCAAGGTCGGGCTTGCGCTGGAAGTCCGGCCACAACAGGCCCTCGAGGCGGCCTGATCCGCCTGATCCGCCTGATCCGCCCGATCCGCCTGATCCGCCTGATCCGCCTGATCCGCTCGAGCAGTTCGAGCCCTCGGAGTCGTCAGCGCTGCCCGCACCGCCGGACCGCTCGGCCCGCCCGTGCAGCCGGATACGCCCGGGTAGTCCGAGCGACCTGAGAAACCCGGGAAGCCGGGGCAACCCCGAGCCACCGGGGTGGCCCGCGGCCGGTTCACCGCGGGCGAAGCCCGACGGGGCGGCGACCGACCGCGCACCGCGCTTGCAAGGGCCCGGCGCGCAGCCCGAGGACGCGGCACCCGTCTGTCGGGGCAAGGGCGGGCGCCCTCGCCCCGACCTGCCCGCACCCCGCCCCGTGTCCTCGCGACTCAGGCGTCGTGCTCGCCGTCGATCAGGATGAAGGCAACCGCGCAGTCGGCGTCCGAGCGATTGGCCCACGCGTGGTTGGTGCCGCGCTGGATGATGATGTCGCCCTGGCGGCAGAGCACCTCGGAGTCGTCGAGCACCAGCCAGATCTCTCCCTCGAGCACCAGGCCGTAGTCGACGGTCTTCGTCTTGTGCATCAGCGGGTGACGCACGTTGTCGTGATGCTGCGAGGCCTCGGCCGAGCCCACCGCGCCGAAGGCCGCGCGCGCCTTGTCGCCGGTGAGGTTGTGGATGAAGGTCTTCTCCGGCGGGAAGCGCACGATGCGAAACACGTTGCCATTGGCCGGCGGCTGCAGCGTCTTCACGCCCGCGGTGGCATCCGGCGCGTCGATGCGCATCGGGCTCGCGTCGCTCACCCACAGTTCGGTCATGGTGAGGCCGCCGCGCAGCGCGACGGTGCGCACGTTCGGGGCGTCGCGGTCCTCGACCACTACGGCCGTGCCGTTGGCGTCATGGCCGGTGACGATACGTCGATAGGGCTTGTGCATGATCGGCTCCT
>JBIPNU010000137.1:0-6353 GCA_044370615.1 Burkholderiales bacterium | reverse complement strand
GCACGCGGCGTCGCTGAACGCCGTGCGATAGGCCGCCGGCGCGGCGTAGGCCGGCGAGCGGTGGGTGATCAGCCCGTCGAGCGACAGCGCCCCCGAGGCGGCCTTCGCGATCACCGCGGCGAGGTCGTCGGGTTTCCACTCGGCAGCGACGCGGATGCGCGCCTCGCGCATGAACGCCGGCGGGAAGTCGAACATCAGCGGCTCGCTGTAGAAGCCGGCGAGCACGATTTCACCACCCGGCGCGAGGCGCGCGATCAGTGCATCGAGCAGCGCGGCATCCCCGCTCGCGTCGACGATCGACGGGTAGTCGCGACGCGGGTCGACGTCCGGGTCGAGCACCGCGTAGCCGCGGGCGCCCTCGCGCCGTGCGGCATCGCGCTCCCACACGACCGGCGCATGGCCCATCACGATCGCGATGCGCGCGAGCAGGCGTCCGAGCACGCCGTGGCCGACGATCAGCGCGGGTGGTGCCGCGTGGGGGGCGGCGAGCGCATGCCAGGCGGTGGCAGCCAGTGCGAGCAGCACCGCCTGCTCGCCGAGGGCCTCGGGCACTGCCCAGGTCCGCGCGCCAGGCACCACCAGCCGCGAGGCCGCGCCGCCGAACAGACCGCGCACCGGTCCGAAGCAGCGCGCGCCGGGGACGAAGACCCGCTGGCCCACCTCGCGCCCCGATGCGCTGCCGGCCTGGCGGATGCGACCGACGGATTCGTAGCCCGGCACCAGCGGGTAGCCCAGGCCGGGGAAGGGCGGCATGCGCCCGTTCCAGAGCAGGCGCTCGGTGCCGCTGCTGATGCCGCTCCACTCGATGTCCACCACCACGTCCGCCTCGCCCGGCGCATCGAGATCCAGATCGCGCAGATCGAGGCAGCGAGGCGCCTCCAGCACCACCGCCTGCGCGCACAACGCGCGCCGCCCTCCCGTGGTGGGGTCGGGGGTGCGCTCGGGTGCGTCGAGGACCGGGTTCATCGGGTGATTGCGGGGGCGACGTGGGTGGTGGTGTTCGCGGCGCGGGCCGTACTGCCGAAGCCGGCGGGGCGCACGGTGGCTGCTGGCCAGGAGCCGCCGGACCCGCGCCGTCGGCCACGAGGTGCCGGGTGCACGGGGGCGACCGCTCCGGCCTCCGGGCCGGGACGCATCGCCCGAACCGGAGACAGAACCGCAAGTGTCAGCCTACTCTGACCAAGCACGATGTCAAGCCTGATTTACACTCTTTTCGGGGTTTCGGGCATGGCGTGTCCCGGGGCTTTCATTCGGCGGCGGTGCGCGGCGGCGCGCCCACGGCCTCGGCCAGCAGCAGGCCGGTCTGCAGCGGGCTCGGCGAACGCAGCACGCGCAGGCGACCGAATCCGGTGCGCGCGAGCAGCGCCTCGAAATCCGCCGGCGTGCGCGACCGCCCGCGGCCCATCGCCATCAGGTAGAACCCGAAGTAGGCGGCACCGATCGGCTCCGCGCCCTCGGTCCCGCTCATCGGCTCGGCGATCAGCAGCGATCCGCCGGCGGGCAGCGCGCGACGCACGGCGGCAAGCAGTTCGAGGACGGTCGCATCCGGGTGGTCGAACAGCACCCTCACCAGCGTGACCAGGTCCGCTCCGCGCGGCAACTCGTCGCGCCGGAAGTCCCCGCCCCGCACGTTCACGCGCGCGGCCAGCCCCGCGCTGGCGAAGCGCGCGCGCGCGCGCTCGGCCACCGCCGGCAGGTCGAACAGCGCGAGTTCCAGCGCAGGCGCCTGCTGCGCGACGGCGCACAGGAAGCTGCCGTCGCCGCCGCCCACGTCGAGCAGGCTGCGGTAGCGGTTCAGGGGGACCGCCGCGAGGATCTCGCGGGTCACCAGCGGCTGCGAAGCCGCCATGAGTTCGGAGTAGTCGGCGACCTGCGCGGCCCCGAGCGCCGCGGCCTGCGGGTTGCCGGCATAGGCCCAGTAGCGGCCGAGCGCGGTGGCCTCGCGATCGCCGCGCAGCAGGGCCACCGGATCGTGCAGGTCGGCATAGAGGAGCGCGTGATGTTCGACCATCGACGCCACGCCGGGATTGCCGGCCAGCGCGGCGCCGAGCACGCCCAGCCCGTAGCGCCCGTCGCTGCGGGACTCGACGAGTCGCAGCGACGCAGCGGCTGCCAGCAGGCGTTCGACCGCTTCGCGCGGCAGCGCGCAGTGGTGAACGATCGCGCCGACGTCGCGCGGCGCCTCGCGCAGGAAGTCGAACAGCCGCAGCCGCACGCAGGCCAGCAGGACCTGCGAGTAGACGAAGCCGGCGCACAGGTCGAACAGCTCTCGCGCGCGCCGCCGCGCGATCGGGCGGGTGAGCGGAAACGCGGTCGCCCAGCGCTGGAAGCGCGGGCTCGCGACGAGCCGGTCGCGAACCGCGAGCCAGCGGTCGCTCCAGCTCAGCGCGGCATCCATCCGCGGCGCCCGCGGATCAGGCGGCCTGCTGCGCGAGGCGCGGCGGCAGGAAGCGCTGTGCCTCGAGCTGGATCAGCGTCTTCAGGCCCGCGGCGCCGGAACACTGCGGGATGGAGTCGACCGCCTCCGTGATCAGCCGCTTCAGGTGCGCGGTCGCGCCCTCCACGCCCATCTGCCCAACGGCGCTCGGCCGACCGAGGCGCTTGTCCTGGCCGATCGGCTTGCCCAGTTCATCCTCGGTCGCGAGCACGTCGCGCAGGTCGTCGGCCACCTGGAAGGCCTCGCCCAGCCGCTCGCCAAGCAGCCGCCAGGGCGCCGCCTCGGCGCCGGCGGATTCGGCGCCGGCCATTGTGGCGGCCCCGAACAGCACGCCGGTCTTGGCCCGCTGGTACTCCGCCAGCCCGACATGCGACTCGCTCTCCCACGCCTGACCGGCGACGATGCCGCCCGGCATGCCGACCGCGCGGGCGACGATGTTCACCAGCGCTGCCAGCCGGCGCGGCGAGGTCGCCGCGCCACGCGCCAGCGTCTGGAACGCCAGCACGATCAGCGCATCGCCGGCGAGCACCGCGATCCGCTCGCCGAACGCGCGATGCACCGACGGCTTGCCGCGCCGGATCGGGGCGTCGTCGAAGCAGGGCAGGTCGTCGTGCACGAGCGAGGCACAGTGCAGCAGTTCGATCGAGGCGGCCGCGGCGTCGGCGATCTCGGGATTGTCCTCGCCGCAGGCGCAGGCGACGGCGAGCGTGAGCCGCGGGCGGATCCGGGCACCGCCCGGGAACACCGAGTAGCGCAACGCGGCGGCCAGACGCGGCGGGCAGCCGGGCTCCTGGGTCTGCGCGACCGCGACGGCCAGCGACTGTTCGACTGCGCAGGCCAGCGCCTGCTCGACCCGGCTCAATGCGTCCATGCGATACCTCCCTGGCGCGCTCAGGCGCCCTCTGCCTTCACGGTTCCCGCTCGGCGGCAGCACCGCCGAAGCGGCCCACCCGCCGATCGGGTGTCAGTTCTGTCAACCACTCTGAACGTCAACTTTGGTGGACACTCCAGCCGGACACTAGACGCCCCGCGCGTCGTCGTCAACCGGGTGCCGCGCCGGGTTGCGACACGGGCGGCCGAATCCGCCGGCCCGGGCCGCAAGGGCCGAGGCCACAGGCGCACGCAGTCCTCCCGCCCCGGCTGACCGGCGCAGCGCGCGCCGCCCAGCCGCTTGTGCAAGCCCTCCCGGGGAGGCGGGATCGCCCGGCTACCTGCGCGGGGGCGGGCTCGAGGGCGAGTCCTGCCGGACCGCGCGCGGTGTTTCTCGCAGCGCGGCGCCGGCGACCGCGCGGGAATTGAACCGGGACGCCTTCGATGCGCGCGGGTGGGGTAGCCGGCGGGCAAGCCCGCAGGCGAAGCGGGGGCCGGATGTTCGCGCCAGGCGGCCGCGCCGATCGCCGCGGGCCGAGGCTGCACGCACTCGCCGACAGGCCGTGCGTCGGCGGCAAACGCCTGGCCCCCCGCCGGTTCAGTCCGCGGCGAGGATGCCGGCAGCCCGCGCGCGATCGATCAGCCAGTCGGCCACCTGCGCCGGTCGCTCCTCGTGCGCGAGATGTCCCAGGCCCTGGAGCCGGTGCACATCCGCCCCGGGCAGAAGGGCACGGACCCGTTCGGCCTGCTCCGGATCGACGGTGCGATCGGCGGTACCGACCAGCAGCGTGAGCGGGCAGCCCAGGTCGGGCAGGCGCTCGGCGAGTTCACCCACGTCCCAGTTGGCCATCATCCGCAGCACTCCCTCGACATGGTCCGTGCTGCGCAACAGGCGGGCGTAGAGATCCACCCCGCGCGCGTCGATCACCGACCCTGTTCCGCGCAGCAGGCTCGTGGCCAGGGCCTGCCCGGTCGCGTGCCAGGCAAACAGCCGGGGGACCAGCGGATTGCCCGCCAGCAGCCGTGCAGCGGGCAGAAACAGGTGTCCGGCGATTCCCTGCAGCGGCAGCAGCGCGGCGTTGAGTCCCACCAGCCGCGCGGGCAGGATGCTGCGGTCCAGCACCGCCTGCGCGAGGACGGCGGCACCGGCGGAGTGACCGACCGCGAGCACGGGCGGCAGGCCAAGCCTGGCCACCAGCTGCGCCAGCGCGTGCGCCATCCCCGGCAGGGACAGCTCGGCTTCGGTCGCGCCGCGGGTGAAGGCATGGCCGGGCAGGTCGGGCGCGAGGACGGTGAAGCGGGTCGCCAGCCGCGGCAGCAGGTCGCGGAACGAGTGGGCCGAGGCCCCCGTGCCGTGGACCAGGAGCAGCACGGGCCCGGTCCCGGCGACCTGTACGTGCCAGCGCAGACGACCCTCGTCGACGAAGCGGCTCTGAGCCCGGTTGGGCCAGTCCACCCCTTCAACATTCCAATCCAGGGCATCCTCGCGCAAGTGATCGCTCACGTCAGAGACGGTCGACAAGACCGCGGCGAGCCCCGTTCACGCTGTCGCCGCCAGTCGCCTGACCGCCATCGACAGGCTGCCGGCATCGGCGAGCGGCAGCGGCAGATAGCGGGCGGCCATGGCCTGCGCAAGCGACTCTGCCGCCGGCGCTGGACGCGGCGAAGTATCGATCAGCAGCGCCCGGGTACCGAGGGACCGCAGTCGGCGCGCCGCTTCGAGCGCCTCGTCGCGCGCGCGTTCGCGGTCGGCCTGACCGTCGCGGGTGAGATTCCCTCGCCCGTCGGTGATGAGGACCAGCACCACGCTGTCGCCTCGATGCTGCGATGCAGCAATCACCTCCGCCGCAGCATCCAGCCCGGATGCCAGCGGCGTCCCGCCCCCACCGGGCAGGCCGGCAAGACTGCGCCGCGCACGGGTGAGCGACCGGGTCGGGGGCAAGGCCAGCTCGGCACCCGGACCGCGGAAGGTGACCAGCGCCACCTGGTCGCGACGAACATAGCAGTCGGCGAGCAGCCGCTCGACCGCACCCTTGGCCTCCCCGAGGCGGTGCAGCGCCTGGGAGCCCGATGCATCGACCGCGAACACGGTGGTGGTGCGGACCCGCTCGCGGTAGCGCCGGATACGGAAGTCCTCCCGCCGCACCTCGATGCGGCGGGCCGGTCCCGGGCGGTTCGCCGCCGCAGGCTGGCGCAGCCGCTGCCAGGGCGCTGCCGCGCGCAGGGTGTCGATCACCGCCAACCGCGCACCCGCGCCCGGATGGCCGGCTCGGCTGCCCAGCGGGCGGCCGCGCAACAGCCCGCGACGCGCGGCCTCGGCGCGCCCGCCGCCGCGCCCGCCGCCGGTCGCGAGCCCGGCCTGCAGCGCCGCCAGCAGCCCGGCCGGCAGTGACGCGGTCACCGCCTCCACCACCCGGTCCTCCAGCGGCCGCTCGAGCGTCGAGTCCCCGTCGTGCTCCGTGTCCGGTTCGGCCGAATCCGGTGGCGGCGGCGGGTCGTCCGGCCCCGCCTCGGGCGCCGGCGGCAACCGGGTCGCACGCGGCGCGATCACCAGCGCCGCGGCCAGGACCGCGTCGGCCTCGGTCACGACCTCCCGCCCGGCAAGCGCCGCGGCGGCGCGTGCCGCGCGCAGCGCATGAAGGCTCGCGCGCGGCGAATCCACGCCCAGCGCGAGCGCCGCGGCGCACAGGGCTTCCAGCACGGGGTCCGGGCAGACCACCCGCGGCAACGCTGCGCGCGCGGCCGACACGGCGGCAGGCTCCGGGCCCGGCTCGATCGCCTGACCCAGCGCCACCGGCTCCAGTTCGAGCCGGAAGGCGAGTCGCTCGGCGAGCGCCGGCGCGACGCGTTCGTCGTCCTCGCAGCCCTCGTCGAGCGCGACCAGACCGATGCGCGCGTCGGCCGTGTGCCCGAAACCCTCGCGCTCGACCCTCACCTCGCCACGGTCGAGCACCGCGGCCAGGCGCGCGGCCAGTCCCGGCTCGATCCGCTCGGCCATCGGTGCCACCACGATGCCCCCATCCGCCTCGGCCAGCAGGCCGCGCGC
>JBIPNU010000136.1:0-6370 GCA_044370615.1 Burkholderiales bacterium | reverse complement strand
TGACGCTGCTCGCGAACGCAGTCGCCGATCCGAACGTCAACTACCGGGAGATCACCGAACTCGTACCCGCCACACTGTTCGGCGACAGCGTGGCCGTCGCGGTGGGGCGACCCGGTGTCGGACTCCCCCTCGCGCACCTGTCGCTGCTCGCCCTGATCGCGTTCGTCGCCGACGCGACCCTGATGCTGTGGCGCCAGCAGCGGCGCGACGCCTCGCTGCTGCTGGCGTCCTGTCTGCTCGTGTTCGTGTCCACGGCGAGCGCGGTGGTGGTAGTGTCGTTCTGGGGCGTGGCCCGCATCCCGCCGGTGGTCACGCTGCTGTTCGTTCCGATCGTGGTCGCGATGGGGGCAGAGCTCAGCCGCGAGCTGGTCCGTGCGGCCGCGCTGACCGAGGAACTGGTCGTGAAGGATCGGGAACTGCGCGAGTCGCGACGACGGCTCGAACTCGCCGCGGAGGCCGCGAATGCCGGACTATGGGGCGTGGAGCGCACCACCGGGCGACTGTGGGCGACGCCCCGCGGGCTGCAGATGCTGGGGCTGGATCCGGGGCGGACATGCCAGGTCGAGGACGTGCTGCAGGCGATCCACCCCGACGATCGGGAGCCGATGCGGGCGATGCTGTGCGACAGCGCCAGCGACGACCGACTGCACACGCTGGAGTACCGGGTGCCGTCCGCCACCGGCGAGGAGCGCTGGTTCGTCTATGCCGGGGCGTCCGGCGAGGCGCCCGGTGGCGGCTTCGACGGTGTGACGGGGGTGAGCCTTGACATCACGCAGCGTCGGCGATCGGAGACCGAGTCGGCGCGCTACCGCTCCGAGATGGAGCGACTCTCGAGGCTCGCGACGCTGAACGAACTCTCCGGCGCAATGGCCCACGAGCTCAACCAGCCGCTGGCGACGATCATGAGCAACGCCGAGGCCGCGCAGCGCATGCTCGAGCGTTCGCCGCCCGATCTGGAAGAGGTGCGCGAAATCCTGCACGATATCGTCGAGGCGGACGAGCGTGCCGGGTTGGTCATCCAGCACATGCGTGCACTGCTCAGGCGGCAAGGCGTGGAGCCAGCGGCGATCGAGGTCGAGGTGTTCATCGAGGGCCTGCTCGATTTCCTGCGGACCGAGCTCATCGCGCGATCGGTGACCGTGCAGACCTCGCTCCCGGACACGGCGCTGCGGATCGAGGTGGACCGGATCGCGATGGAGCAGGTGATGATCAATCTCGTGAACAATGCCTGCGACGCGATGGCGAATACGCCCGCTTCGCTGCGGCGCCTGAGCATCCAGGTGCGCGAAGATGACGAGCGTGTGCGGATCGTCGTCGAGGACAGCGGCTGCGGCCTGCCGGATCCGCCCGAGCAGGTGTTCCACACGTTCTTCACCACGAAGCCCGACGGGCTCGGGCTGGGGCTGGCGATCTCGCGGTCGATCGTGGAGGCGCACGGAGGGACGATGAGCGCCGAGCGGCGCGATCGGCCCGGCGCGCGATTCGTGATCGACCTGCCTGCATGTCGGCCAGCGCTGCAATCATGAACACGATCCATATCGTCGATGACGAGCCAGCGCTGCGTAGGGCACTCGCCCGCGTGCTCGAATCCGATGGCTACCCGGTGCGCTGCTGCGAGAGCGCGTCGGAATTTCTCGATGGCCTGGACACCACCTCATCGGGGTGCGTGCTGCTCGACGTGGCGATGCCGGGCATGGACGGACTTGCCCTGCAGGAGCGACTGCGCGAGGTCGCGCCGCAACTGCCGGTGATCTTTCTGACCGGGCGGGGCGACATCGCGATGAGCGTGCGGGCGATGAAGGCTGGCGCGATCGACTTCCTCACCAAGCCCGTCCGGCGAGCCGACCTGCTGCGCGCGGTCCATGCCGCGGTCGATCGGACGGAGCGCTTGCGCCAGGATCACGAGCGTGTCGTCGAGGCCCGCATGCGGATCGAACGCCTCACCCCGCGTGAACTCGAGGTCATGCGACATGTCCTCGCCGGACAGCTCAACAAGGTCATCGCCGATCGCCTCGGGACAGCCGAGGGTACGGTCAAGGTGCATCGGGCGCGGATGATGGAAAAGCTCGGTCTGGAGTCGGTTCCCGACCTGGTCCGCTTCGCGTCGCTCGCCGGCATCAGCCCTGCCGAAGGACCCGAGGCCAGGGGGTGAGCCTTCCGTACCCGACGCACGGGCGAATGCATGCGGTCTGGTGACCGACCATCCGGCGGGGCAGCCATGTCCGCCCGGACGACGGCTCGTCGCCTGCGGGTGCGCGGCCTGCTGGCATCGAGGGTCGCCCGGGACACCGCTGTCTGACGATGTGTCCGTCAACCTTGGTGCAATAGGCGGGCGCCGCCTGTCGCTCTAGACTACAGCGTTGCGCGAAACCTCGCGCGCCACGAGGGGGGAGACATGATCAGGGCAACGTGTTCCGTGGCGGTCTGGATCCTGGCGGTGGTGCTATCCGCACTGAGCGCGCCGGCGATCGCGCAGACCGCCGGCAAGGGTGAACCGCCACGCAGGCCGAACATCCTGGTGATCATGGGCGATGACATCGGCCAGTTCAACATCAGTGCCTACAACCTCGGCATGATGGGCTACCGGACGCCCAACATCGACAGCATCGCCCGGCAGGGTGCGCTGTTCACCGACTGGTACGGCCAGCAGAGCTGCACCGCCGGGCGCGCCGCTTTCGTCACCGGCCAGTCCCCGATCCGTACCGGCCTCACCAAGGTCGGCCTGCCCGGAGCGCCGGAGGGCATGCGCCCCGAAGACCCGACGATCGCCACGCTGTTGCGCTCGATGGGTTACGCGACCGGCCAGTTCGGCAAGAACCACCTCGGCGATCGTGACGAGATGCTGCCGACCCGGCACGGCTTCGACGAGTTCTTCGGCAACCTCTACCACCTCAACGCCGAAGAGGAACCGGAGAATGTCGACTACCCGCGCAATCCCGAGTTCCGCAAGCGCTTCGGGCCGCGTGGGGTCATCCACAGCTTCGCCGACGGGCGAATCACGGATACCGGTCCGCTGACCCGCAAACGGATGGAGACCATCGATGACGAGGTGATGACCAAGACCCTCGACTTCATGGATCGCGCGCGCAAGGCGAACAAGCCGTTCTTCGTGTGGTGGAACTCCACCCGCATGCACATCTTTACCCGGCTCAAGGCGGAGTCTCAGGGGCGCACCGGGCTGGGCGTCTATGCCGACGGCATGGTCGAGCACGACGGTCATGTGGGGCAGCTGCTCGCAAAGCTGCGGCAGCTGGGCGTGGACGACAACACGATCGTCGTCTACACAACCGACAACGGTGCCGAGGTGTTCACCTGGCCCGACGGCGGTACGACCATGTTCCGCGGCGAGAAGAACACCAACTGGGAAGGCGGGTATCGCGTGCCGGCGATGATCCGCTGGCCGGGCGTCATCCAGCCCGGCACGATCATCAACGACATCGCTGCGCACGAGGACCTCCTGCCCACGCTGGTGGCGGCCGCCGGCGACCGCAGCGCGCGCGAGGATCTTCTCAAGGGGCGTCGCATCGGTGATCGTACCTATCGAGTGCACCTCGATGGGCACGATCTCGGCCCTGCGCTCCAGGGCAAGGGAAGCTGGCCGCGCCGCGACTTCATCTACTGGACGGATGACGGCAGCGTGGCCGCGCTGCGCTACGACAACTGGAAGGTCACCTTCCTCAGGCAGAACGCCCACGGGCTGCACGTCTGGCAGGCACCCTTCGAGCAACTGCGCGCGCCGATCCTGACCAACCTGCGCATGGATCCCTTCGAGCTTGCGCACGACATCGGCGCGGAGTACCAGCGCTGGTATCTCGACCGCATGTTCATGATCGCGCCGGCGATCGATCACGTGGCACGCTGGCTGCAGAGCTTCAAGCAGTTCCCGCCCCGGCAGAAGCCGGGCAGTTTCAACCTCGACCGCGTGATGGAGATGGTGACGCGCCCTGCGCGCAACTGATCGGCTCCGGTCACACGTGTCAACGACGGCAGCGCTCGCGCTGCCGTTGCCTTTTCGGTTGCCGCCCGCCCGGGCTCGTGGAGCCGAGCGGACGGCGGCGCGGCCACGGCCGTTGCCGGGCGCGACGTCCGAACCGATAGCCCGCCCCGCAAGCGCTGCCGGCCGGCGCGCATCCGGACGGCAGCGATGTGAACCCCGAACCCCGAACCCCGAACCCCGAACCCCGAACCCCGAACCCCGAACCCCGAACCCCTGATCCGCTGCCCCCTGGAGTGCTCCCATGACGCCTGAACCTGCCCGCATGACCCGCCGCGCGCTGCTCGCCGCTGTCGCCAGCGCGATGGCCACCGGTTGCGCGGGTGGCCTGTCCGCGCTGGCGGCCGATCCGCTGCCTTCCTGGCAGCCAGGCCCGACGCGTGACCGCATCGTCGGCTTCGTGCGCGAGGTCACCGATCCGGCCTCGCCGCGCTACGTTCCGGTCGCCGATCGGCTCGCCGTCTTCGACAACGACGGCACGCTATGGTGCGAGCAGCCGCTATACGTCCAGGCGCTGTTCATCGCCGATCGCATCCGCGAACTCGCGCCCGCGAACCCCGAGTGGCAGGCACGGGATCCCTTCCGGGCGGTGTTGGCCGGCGATCGCGCGGCGCTTGCCGCCGGCGGGGAGCGGGCGTTGATGGAACTGGCGATGGCCACCCATGCCGGGATGACAGTCGAGGCTTTCTCGGACATCGCGTCGCGCTGGCTGGCGCAGGCGCGTCATCCCCGGTTCGGACTGCGCCATACCCAGCTGACCTACGCGCCGATGCTCGAACTGCTGCGCTGGTTGCGCAGCCAGGGCTTTCGCACTTCGATTGCCACTGGCGGTGGCGTCGAGTTCGTGCGGACCTTCTCCCTGCCGGTGTACGGGATCGCACCCGAGCAGGTCGTCGGATCCTCGATACGCACCCGGTACGCAGTGATCGACGGCCGACCGGCGCTTGTCCGACAGCCGGAGATCGACTTTGTCGATGACCGGGCCGGGAAGCCGGTGGGCATCTTCCGCCAGTTCGGCCAGCGTCCGATCGTGGCGTTCGGCAACTCGGACGGTGATTATGAGATGCTCGAGTGGACAACTGCTGGGTCGGGTGCTCGCCTGGGGGTTCTCATTCATCACGACGACGAGCAGCGCGAGTACGCCTATGACCGCAAGTCGGCCGTCGGCCGGCTCGATCGCGGCCTCGATGACGCGCCCGCTCGCGGATGGGTCGTGACCAGCATGCGCCGCGACTGGCGCCGCATCTTCGCTTGAGTCGCCGACGCACGCGCGGCCAGGGGCCGTCGACCGCAGCCGAGCCCGGCGCCGTCGGACCGGGTGGGCGCACCGAGGCTGACCCGCGGCCCGCAGGCCGCCTTCGCCGGGGTCGCTTCGCGGGTGCGCTCGTACTCCTCGCAGGCGTGGTCGTGGCGGGAGTCGGCGCGCTGCGCATCCTCCCGGGAGACCCGCCGCCGCCGGCAGTCGCCGAGTACGCGGGCAGCGCCAGCTGCGCCACCTGCCACGCGGCCCAGCACACCGCCTGGCGCGACTCCCACCACGCGCGGGCGATGCAGCATGCGACCGCCGAGACGGTACTCGGAGACTTCGCCGACGCGGTGCATGTCCATGACGGCGTTCGCTCGCGCTTCTACCGACGCGACGGGCGCTATCTGATCGAGACCGAAGGGCCGGAAGGTCGCCCGACCGAGTACGAGATCCGATACACCTTCGGTGTCTATCCGCTGCAGCAGTATCTGGTCGAACTCGACGGCGGGCGCCTCCAGGCGCTCGCCGTCGGCTGGGACAGCCGGCCTCGAGCCGAAGGCGGGCAACGCTGGTTTCGCCAGTATCCGGACGAGAAGCTGAGCCCGCGGGACGAACTGCACTGGACGCGCGCCAGTCAGAACTGGAACGCGATGTGCGCCGATTGCCACTCGACCGATGTGCGCCGCGGGTACCAGTCCGAGCAGAATCGCTACGACACCCGCTATCGCGAGATCTCGGTGGGCTGCGAGTCATGCCACGGGCCGGCGTCCCGACACCTCGACTGGGCGCAACGCGGACGGCGCGACGATCAGACCCGTGGCCTCACGGTACGTCTGGACGAACGGCGGGACGTGAACTGGTCGATCGACCCGTCGCGCGGCAATGCGCGCCGCTCGGCGCCCACCATCGAAGGGCGGGAACTCGAGGTGTGCGCTGCCTGCCATTCGAGGCGCGCGCAGTTCGCCGAGGGCTGGTACGCCGGTCGTCGGCTGATGGATCATTACCTGCCGGCGCTGCTCTCCGCAGGGCTCTACCATCCGGACGGGCAGCAGCGCGACGAGGTCTTCACCTGGGGCTCCTGGGTACAGAGCCGGATGCACCGGGCGGGCGTCACCTGCAGCGACTGCCAC
>JBIPNU010000135.1:0-6379 GCA_044370615.1 Burkholderiales bacterium | reverse complement strand
GAGCGGCTGGTGGCCCTGCACGATGCCTCGAACATCGCCGCGGTCATCGTCGAGCCGGTGGCCGGCTCCACCGGCGTGCTGCCTCCGCCGGTGGGCTACCTCGAGCGCCTGCGTTCGATCTGCGACCGGCACGGCATCCTGCTCATCTTCGACGAGGTGATCTGCGGCTTCGGCCGGCTGGGCACGCCGTTCGCGGCGCAGTACTTCAACGTCATCCCCGACCTCATCACCTGCGCGAAGGGCATCACCAACGCCACGGTGCCGATGGGTGCGGTGATCGTGAAGGATTCGATCCACGAGGCCTTCATGCACGGCCCCGAGCACCTGATCGACATCTTCCACGGCTATACCTATTCGGGGCATCCGGTGGCGGCGGCCGCGGCGGTGGCGACGCTCGACCTGTACCGCGAGACCTCGCTGTTCGAGACCTCGCGCGCGATGCACAAGGTCATCGCCGACGCCGCGCACGGCCTGCGCGAACTGCCGCACGTGGCCGACATCCGCAACATCGGCCTGATCGCGGCGGTGGAACTGAAGGCACGCGACGGGCGCCCGGGCACCCGGGGCTACGACGCCATGGTGCGCTGCTTCGAGCGTGGCGTGATGGTGCGGCTCACCGGCGACACGCTGGCGATCTCGCCCCCGCTCATCGTCGGGCAGGAGCATGTCGACCAGATCTTCGGCACGATCGCCGACGTCCTGCGCACGCTCGACTGATCGCTTGTCTCACCGGAGTCCCGCGATGGCGCAGAAGCGCGAGCGCAAGCTGGCGGTGGGCGCGATCAGCGCCCGCCCGACCGTGGCGGGACGCCACCATGCGGTCGCCACCGGCCACTACCTGGCGAGCCTCGCCGCGATGCGCGTGCTCGACCGTGGCGGGAACGCGGTCGATGCAGGGGTGACCGCTTCGATGGCGCTGGCGATCCTGCAGCCGGACATGGTGTCCTTCGCCGGGGTGGCGCCCACGCTGGTCTACCTCAGGGACGAGGACCGGGTGGTCAGTCTCGCCGGGCTTGGCTGCTGGCCGGCGGCCACCGATGTCTCGCGCCTGATCGCCGCGGGCAATGGCCGGCATGTGCCCGAGGGCCTGCTGCGTACCGTGGTGCCCGCGGCACCCGCCACCCACATCGAGGCCCTGCGCCGCTTCGGCACGATTTCCTTCGAGGAGGCCGCCACGCCCGCGATGGAACTCGCGCGCGACGGCTTCGCGGTCTATCCGCTGCTCGCGAGCAACCTCGAGTACGTCTACGAGCAGAACCAGCGCTGGCCCGACAACGCGCGGGTGTTCAACCGGGGCGATCGCCCGCTGCGGCACAACGAGGTGATCGTGCAGGGCGATCTCGCCCGCTCGATTGCCGGGATGATCGAAGCCGAGCGCAGCGCGCGCGGCGATCGTGACCGTCGCCTTCGCGCGGCGCGCGACTTCTTCTACGATGGGCCGATCGCCGAGGCGATCGAGCGCTACCACGTGGAGCACGGCGGCTTCATGCGTCGCTCCGATCTCGCCGCCTGGCAGGTGCCGGTGGAAGACAGCCTGCGCGTGAACTATCGCGGTTTCGAGGTGCACAGCTGCGACGCGTGGTGCCAGGGCATCGTGCTGCTCGAGGCGCTGAAGATCCTCGAGGGCTACGACCTGCGCGCGCTCGGGCACAACTCGCCCGACTACGTGCACACGGTCGCCGGTGCGCTCAACCTGGCCTTCGCCGACCGGGAAGCCTTCGTGAGCGATCCCCGCTTCGTGCCGGTGCCCTCGCGCACGATGATCTCGGCGGCCTACGCAGCGCTGCAGCGCGCGCGCATCGATCCCGCGCGCGCGTTCCCGAAGCTGCCCGAGCCCGGTCCGGTGGAGGCGGTGCGCGATCCGCGGGATCCGGCGATGGCCGAAGGCGGGCCGCGCTCGCGCGCACGCGCCGCGCCCGCAGGCGCCACGCTCACCCGCGCGCCCGCCTCGCGCTCGATGGACACCATCTACGGCTGCGTGGTCGACCGGCACGGCAACGCCTACTCGGCCACGCTCTCCGACCCGCAGTACGACACGCCGATCATCCCCGGCACCGGGCTGGCGATTTCCGGGCGCGGCTGCCAGTCTCGCCTCGAACCCGGGCATGCGGCCGAGGTGAAACCGGGCAAGCGCCCGCGGCTCACGCCCAATCCTTCGCTGGCCTTCCGCGACGGCGAACTGTTCATGGCCTTCGGCACACCGGGCGGCGACGTACAGTCGCAGGGCATGCTGCAGGTGTTCCTGAACGTGGCCGAGTTCGGCATGACCATGCAGCAGGCGGTCGAGGCGCCGCGCTTCGCGAGCTACAACTTCCCGAACTCGTTCGCGCCGCACGAGTACCGGCCCGGCCGACTGGGGTTGGAGACCGATCTCGCGCCCGAGGTATTCGAGTCGATGCGCGCGCGCGGCCATGACGTGGAGACCTGGCCGAAGTGGTCGGCGGTCACCGCGGCGGTGTGCGCGATCCTGCGTCATGACAGCAGCCTGCTGCACGCGGGAGCCGATCCGCGTCGCGAAGGCTACGCGCTCGCGTGGTAGGCGCGGACTTCCGGCGACAGCCGGCGGTGGGGTGCCACGGTCCGGGGATCGCGCATCGATGGAGGACGGACTCATGAGGCGTGCAGTGAACGCGGCGCTCGCGGTGCTCGCCGGCGCGATCGGGCTGCCGGTCCAGGCGCAGTCGCCTGCGGCAGTCGCGGATCCCGCGCCCGGATTCCCCAGTCGCCCGATCCGCATGATCATCCCGTTCTCGGGCGGTGGCGGGCTCGATATCACCGCCCGCCAGATCGGGCAGTGGCTGACCGATCGCTGGGGCCAGCCGGTGGTGGTCGACAACCGTCCCGGCGCGGCCACCATCGTGGGCACCGAGATCGCGTCGAAGGCGGCGCCGGACGGGCATACGCTGCTGTTCATCACCACCACCTTCGCGATCAACCCCAGTCTCTACGGCAAGCTGCCGTACGACCCGGTGCGCGACTTCACCCCGCTGATCCAGCTCACCGCCCAGCCGAACATCGTCGTGGTGAGCGCGGCCTCCCCCTGGCAGTCGGTGAAGGACCTGATCGCGGCGGCGCGTGCCCGACCCGGAGAACTCACCTACGCATCGCCCGGCGCCGGCTCCGCGCCGCACCTGTCGGCCGAACTCATGCGCTCGATGGCGAAGATCGAGATGATCCACGTGCCCTACAAGGGGATCCCACCGGCGGTGGCCGACCTGCTCGGCGGACGGGTATCGATGCTGTTCACCACGGCGCTGTCCGCCGCGCCGCAGATGAAGGCGGGCAAGGTGCGTGCGCTGGCGGTGACCAGCGCGAAGCGCAACCGGATGCTGCCCGACATTGCCACGATGGCCGAGACGTTGCCCGGTTACGCGCTCGACGCGCTGCAGGGCATCGTGGTGCGCGCCGGCACGCCGCGGCCAGTGGTGCAGAAGCTGGGCGCCGAACTGCGCTCCGTGCTGCAGCAGCCCGAGGTGCGACAGCGCCTGGAGGCCGAGGGCGCCGAGGTGATCGGCAGCACGCCGGAGGCGTTTGCCGAGTCGCTGCGCCGGGAGATGACGGTGTGGTCGCGCATCGTGCGCGAATCGGGGGCGCGGCCCGAATAGCGCTGCGCCAGGCCCGGCGAGCCCCCGCTGCTCGGGGCGTTGCGGCGCGAGGGCGCGCCGCTGCCCGCGCGGTCCCAAGGCGCGCGGCCTGGAGCGCGCACGCGGGCGTGGCTTGCCCGCGCGAACGGCCCGCGTGCGCGATCGGGCCTTGCGCCGGAGCCGGACCGTGCCGATCGCTGGCCTGCGCGGGCGCGAGAACCGCCCTGCGGCAGCCTCGGTGCCGGGCGCGCGTCCTGGTCGCGCGACTGCCGGGCGTGCCTTTGCCCCCGCCCCCGCCGCCTCCGAGGGTGCCTTCGCCCCGCAGGGGCTGTTGCGCGCGCGGTCACTGTCGCCGGCAACGCGTCCGGGCAAAATCCACCCGCGTGGTCGCGTCAGCGCCGCGTCAGGGTCGTGTCAGGGCGACCGGAGGCCCGCGTCCGCGGCAGCCCGCGCATAATCCGGGCCCGCGCGGGCGGGAACGGCCACCCGCTTTTCCCCCTGTCCGTCGCCTGCGAGGGCGGCTACTTCCGGGAGCACCCGATGAACCTCGACCGAGTCGGCTCCGGCCGCGACCTGCCCGAGGAGTTCAACGTGATCATCGAGATCCCGATGAACTCCGACCCGGTGAAGTACGAGGTGGACAAGGACACCGGCGCGATGTTCGTCGACCGGTTCATGTCCACGGCGATGCGCTACCCGTGCAACTATGGCTACATCCCGCACACCTTGTGCGGTGACGGCGATCCTGTCGATGTCCTGGTGCTGAGCCCTTATCCGCTGATCAGCGGCGTGGTGGTGCGCTGCCGGCCGGTAGGCATGCTGCGCATGACCGACGAGGCGGGCGAGGACACCAAGCTGCTCGCCGTGCCGATCGACAAGGTATGCAACCTCTACACCGGAGTGCGCGGGCCGCAGGACGTGTCGTCCGTCACCCTGGCGCAGATCGCGCACTTCTTCGAGCACTACAAGGATCTCGAGCCCGGCAAGTGGGTGAAGGTCGACGGCTGGGCGGACGCCGACGCCGCGCGCGCGGAGATCCTCGCCGGGCTGCGGCGCTTCGCCGCTGCGGGCAGCAAGCCGCACTTCTGATCGGCACCCTGTGCAGGACCCACCGCTCGCCGGGTGGCCAGGCGCGCGCACAGCGGCCGTCGCGACGGCCCCTCCCGCGGATCCGGCCGGTTGGCCGCGGTGGTGAGACCGCACGATTCGCCGCGTCGCAGCATCGCCGTCGATGCGTGCGCGATGGTGTTCCGGCGGGTCGGACGCCGGGCGCCGATCGGTCGCCCCGAGCCCGATCGGGCCGTCCTGCGGCGCGGATGGTGCGCCGCATCATAAAGGGCGCGAAGCGTCGATTGTCACCCGCTGAAAGCGGGTGTAGCATGGCCCCGCTTCGAGTCGTGATGGGCAGTACCTGTGATCACACCGTGTGTCCTGCGTGATCGCGGCGTGCGCCGTGCGACGACGCGGTCGGCTTGCTGGAGGAGGTAGCTGGAGGGACGAAGGTGCCCGAAGCGGCGCCATCAGGAGGGATGCAGGACGCGCACCGGACCCCGGTAGCCAACAAGACCACGGGGACGCGGAGCGACGGGATGTGCAGTGAGCGGGGGGCCGAAAGGCCCCCCGTGTTTTTTTGCGGGCCTGCTCGCGGCGGCAGGCCCGGTGCCGTTGCACTAGAATCGGCATCGCGGGCCAGCAGCCCATGCGTGTTCACAGGGGAAAGGGGTAACGATGGCGATCGGGGGCAGTCTGGGCGGCGCATCCTCTCCCAGCCGGGAGCTGGCCTACAACATGAAGCTGATCGGCTCGCACGAGCTCGACGGCAACGGCAACGTCGGCGAGGGCATCAGCATCCAGAAGACGCGCGACGGGCGCCGCATCCTGTGGGTGGCGCACGAGTCGGCGCCGACCAACTTCACCGGCATCGACGTGACCGACCCGCGCTCGCCGCGCGTGGTGGTGCAGACCGCCCTGCCGCACTCCAAGGTCCGCTCGAACTCGCTCGACGTGGTCGGCGACGTGATGGCGGTGGCCTACCAGACGAAGGATTTCGGCGGCAAGCCCGCCGGGTTCGAGCTGTTCGACGTGAGCGTTCCCGAGAAGCCGAAGTCGATCAGCTTCTTCGACTGCTCCGGTCCGCACTCGCGCGGCGTGCACATGGTGTGGTTCGTCGACGGCGAGACCGTGCACATCTCCTCGGGCGCGCCCGACTTCGAACCCAACGATCCGCGCGACGACCAGTTCTACCGGATCATCGACGTGCGCAACCCGAGCAAGCCCGAAGAGGTCGGCCGGTGGTGGGCGCCGGGCACCCGCAAGGGTGACGCGGAGACCTGGCGCACCGACCCGGGCGGCAAGGAGATCGGACGGGTGGGGATGCGGACCCACAACACCTGCGTGTGGCCGCAGCGCCCCGACCGCGCCTACCTCGGCTACATCGACTACGGCGCGGTGGTGCTCGACATCAGCGACCGGGCGCGCCCGAAGATGATCTCGCGCTGGTCGCACAAGCCGGCCTTCCACCACTCCTACCTGCCTCTGTTCGCGCGCGACCTGTACGTGATGAGCGACGAGAGCACGGTGGATGCGGCCAAGGACTGGCCGATGCTGGTCTACATGATGGATGCCGCCGACGAGAAGAACCCGGTGTCGATCAGCACCTTCCCGATGCCGCCGGTGGAAACCTTCAGCCAGCGCGGCGGCCGCTTCGGCGCGCACAACCTGCACGACAACGTGCCGGTGGAGACCAGCGCCTGCTCCGAGGAACTCATCTACTGCGCGATGTTCAACGGCGGCGT
>JBIPNU010000134.1:0-6385 GCA_044370615.1 Burkholderiales bacterium | reverse complement strand
TGCGGGTCGGTGCCGGGTGGGTGTGCCGTGCAGCCGGCTCCGCTCATGTCCCCCGGCCCGGGGCGTCGCCCCGGGCCTGCTCCTTCACTTCGCTGCGCCGGCGACCCGGCACCCCCACCCTGTCGGTACCGGGCCGTCGCGCGAGGATCGCGAGACGCGACGGCAGCCCGTCGCCAGTGGTAGCGGGAGAACGGGTGTCTTTCGCGCGCGGTACTCGCGGTCCCCATCGCCGAGCATGCGCGGACGCCATCGCCTACCAGGGCACGCCCACGCCGCGGCTCGCGGCAAACGCCTCGAGCTCGCGGCGCACGCCGGGCGGCAGCGCGATGCCGGTGGCTGCCTGTTCGCGACGACGCCGCTGGCCACGCTCCCCCGGCAAGAGCACCGGATCGCTGCCCGCCGCGGGCAGCGCGTGGATCGACTCGACCAGTTGCGCGGTGGCGGCCTCGCGGATGGCCCGAGGCGCGAGACGGCGCGCATCGATCGCGACCACGAAGGCGTTCTGGACATGGGGAAACCGGCGTCCCTCGCCCCGGGCGGCGAGCGCGGGGGCGAGGATCGGGTGCCCCGTGGCGAGGCTCGCCACCATCTCCATCATCAGCGCGAGCCCGGAGCCCTTCGCCCCGCCCACCGGCAACAGGATGCTCGCCAGCGCCGCGTCGGTGGTCGGCCGGCCCTGTGCGTCCAGAGCCCAGTCGGCAGGAAGCGTCTCGCCCGCGCGGCGCGCCTGCTTGAGGCGCCCGTTGGACACCTGCGAGGCCGCCATGTCGAAAACTACCGGGTCCTCCCCCGCGCCACCCGGTGCCGCGATCGACAGGGGCGCGGTGGACAGCGCCGCGCGCGCGGCGCCGTGATAGGCCATCAACGGCACCGAGGCGCTGCCGGCGATGCCGATCAGACCCTCGCGCGCGATGCGCTCGGTGCAGCGGCCGATCGCACCGGTGTGGGTGGTCGCGCGCAGCAGCACGCTGGCGCAACCGGTGGCCCCGGCACGAGCGATCGCCTCGTCGGTGGCGCGACGCATGCCGACCGCGCCGGCGCAACGATCGCCCTCGAGCAGCGCGAGCGACGGCAGGTCCACCGCGATCGACACCACCGCCCGCGGGTTGAGTTCGCCCGACTCGATCCACCCGACATACTGCGGCAGACGCGATACCCCGTGCGAGTGCACGCCCCGCAGATCCGCCCAGACCAGGGCGTCGGCCACCTCGAGCGCGTCGCTCGAATCCATGCCGACCGCCTCGAGGACGTCGGCGACAAAGGCGCGCAGCGATGCGACCGGCACCGGCGCAGGGCGGCTCATCCCGCCGCGGCCGCCAGCGGCGACTCCACGAGCAGCGTCTCGCCCGGGCGCACGCGACTGAACACGACCGGCTCGGTCCCGTATCGCAGCCTGCCGTCGTCGAGGCGCACGGTGGTGAAGCGCGAGCGCTCGAGGTCGCGCACGTCGGGAAAATCGGTGCGGAAATGCGCGCCCCGGGAGTCCTCGCGCTGCGCCGAGGCGCCGCGGATCGCGCGACTCACCAGCAGGAGGTTCTTGAGGTTCAGCCACTCGTGCCAGGTGACGTTGAATGCGCGCTGCGCGCCCGGGATCGCCACCGCATCGAGCCGCGCCTCGAGTTCGTCGAGCCGACCTTCGGCTCGGGCGAGACCCGCCGCATCGCGCAGGATGCCCACGTCATCCCACATCAGGGTATGCAGCGCGTCGCGGACCTCGGACAGTGCCCCCGCCGGCTCCCGGCCGCCAGCCTGCAACGGCCGCAGCACCCGCTCGGCGGCGGCCGCCAGCGCGTCCTCGTCGGGCTCGCGCAACTGTCCGTGCGCAGCCGCCCACGGCCCCATCGTGTCGCCGGCGATGCCCCCGTACACGGTGGAGTTGGCCACCCCATTGCCACCCAGCCGGTTGGCGCCGTGCACGCCTCCGGTGTCCTCGCCCGCGGCAAACAGGCCGTCCAGTTCGGTCGAGCAGTCGGTACGGAAGACCACGCCCCCCATCATGTAGTGCGCGGTCGGCACGACCTCGACCAGGCCGGAGACGAGGTCGAAGCCGCAGTCGGCGCAGCGCTCGACCATGCCCTTGAATTCGCGGCGCACCATCGCCGGGTCCAGATGGCGCATCGTGATGTACACGCCGCCGTTGGGCCCGGTGTTCCCGCGCAGCATCTGGTCGTACATCGCGCGGCTGACGATGTCGCGCGTGGCCCGTTCGTTGCGCGGATCGTACTGCTGCATGAACCGCTCGCCCTGTGCATTGAGCAGGTAGCCCCCCACGCCGCGCAGACCCTCCTCGATGATCGTGCCGGTGATGCGCGTGGCCGCGCCGGCCACCAGCCCGGTCGGATGGAACTGCACCATCTCCATGTCGCGCAGCGCGAGCCCGGCGCGCAGCGCCATCGCCATCCCGTCGCAGCTCTTGTCGCCCGAAGGGGTGTGGTACTTGTACATCGTGGGGCCACCACCGGTGGCGAGCAGCACCGCGCGGGCCTGCACGAAGCGCAATTCGCCGGAGCGCACGTCGATCATCAGCACCCCGGCCACCGCCCGGCCATCGCGGCTGCGCACGATCTCCACCGCGCGATGCTCCTCCAGGCGCCGGATGCCGCGGGCCCAGGTCTGCTCGGCCAGCCGGTTGATGATCTCGATGCCGGTGAGGTCGCCCTTGTGCACCGTGCGGTCGAAGGTCTGGCCGGCGAACGCCTTCTGGTGCACCGTGCCGTCCGGGTTGCGATCGAAGAAGCAGCCCAGCTCGTTCTCGAGCTCGTGGATACGCTCCACCGCCACCTCGACCAGCTGCCAGGCGAGGTCCTGGTCGGGCAGCCACTTGCCGCCCTCGATGGTATCCATGAAGTGGCGCTCGACCGAATCTTCCTTCGCCAGCGCGACGTTGTAGCCACCCTGCACCATGCGCGTGCAGCCGGACTTGCCGAGCAGCCCCTTGACCGCGACGGTGATGTCGGCGCGCGGGTTGGCCTCGTGCGCGTGCAGGGCGGCGAACAGCCCCGCCCCCCCGGAACCCAGGATCAGGATGTCGGTCCGGATGCGTTCGATCGCTGCGATGCTCATTGCAGACACTCCCGCGGCGCGCGGCCCGTTCGGCCCGCCACCCATGACGTTCGCACCGCGCGCGGCTCGCGCGCCAGCGCCTCGATTGGTCGCTCGATCAGGCCTTCACGCCCAGCGCGGCCAGCGCCGCCGCACGCCGCTCGCGCGCCTGCGTGTTGACCTCGGTGTAGAGGCTGCCGCCGTGGCTGTCCATCGCCACCAGCAGCGGGCCGAAGCCGTGGATGGAGAACTTCCACAGCGATTCCGGATTCAGGTCGTGCAGGTCGACGTCCTCGATGCGATCGATCCAGGTCGTCTCCAGCGCAGCCGTGCCGCCGATGATCGCGAGATACACCCCGCCCAGGTCGGCGAACGCGTCGAGCGACCCCTGGCGCAGGCCGCCCTTGCCGATGATGATGCGCACCCCGTACTGCTCCATCAGCGGCCGGGTGAAGCGCTCCATCCGGTCGGAGGTGGTCGTTCCCACGCAGACCGGCTCGTAGCCCACCGGCGCGGCCACCGTCTCGCCCACCCAGCGCACGTTGGGCGCGGTGTGGATCACCGCATGCCCGCGCAGGTCGAACCGGGTGCGACGCCCCCGGTCGAACAGGTGGATCTGGGTGGCGTCGCGGATGCCGTAGAGGGTGTCATGCAGCGTCACGGTGTCGTTGACCCTGAGGGCCCGCACCTGTGCCTCGGTCACCGGCATGTGGAACTCGTGGTGGGCCATGTCGGCTCTCCCTCGCGATCGGTGGCCCCGCCCCGCGGGACACCCTGCGGCGCGGCGATGGGCCATGCGGTTCAGAAACCCCAGGCGAGGCCGTCCGGGGTCCAGGTGGCGCGGGCCCGCCGTGCCGAGTGGCACTGCATGTTCACCGCGACCGGGTTCATCGTGATGTGGGTGGCGGCGATCTCCACATGCACGGCGAAGGCGGTGGCGTCCCCGCCCAGCCCCTGCGGTCCCACGCCGAGCATGTTCACCGCGGCGGTGAGTTCGCGCTCGAGCCTCGCGCCCTCGGCGTCCTCGCAGACCGACCCCAGCGGACGGGTGGCGGCCACCTTCGCCAGATGCACGCAGAGGTCTCCGGTGCCGCCCACGCCCACCCCGACGATGGTCGGCGGGCAGGTCTTGCCGCCGGCATCGAGCACGCAGTCGATGACGAAGGTGCGGATCGCATCGACGCCCTCCGCGGGGATCGCCATGCGCAGCCAGGTGTTGTTCTCCGAGCCGCTGCCCTTGGGAATCATCTCGATGGACAGCTCCCGATCGACGTCGGTGAAGTCGATGTGAATCACCGGCACGCGCGCGCCACAGGAGGTCTGCTCGTTCACGCGGGTGATCGGGTGCACCACCGAGCTGCGCAGCGGATGTTCGCGCGTGGCGCGCTCGCAGCCGGCGCGGATCGCCTGCGTGAGCCCGTGGCCATCCACCTCCACGCCGCGACCGATGCGCACGTTGTAGATCGGCAGCCCGGTGTCCTGGCAGAGCAGGTTGTCCGCCGACTCGGCCACCGCGATGTTGCGCACCATCGTGGCCAGCACCGACTGGCCGGTAGGCGAGGTCTCGCGCGCCACCAGTCCGTCGAAGCCGCGCTTGATGTCAGGCGGCAGGATCTTCAGCGCGCGGATGTAGAGCAGCCTCGCGGCGTCCTCCACGGCTCCCAGGTCGATTCGCATGCGCAACTCCGTCTACAGCCCGGATGCGGCGTCGGGCCGCCTCCGGGCTCAGGCAGCTAGCGAGCGGTGATCTTCCGCTCGCGGATGATCGCGCCCCAGCGGCCGATCTCCTCGTTGATGTATTTCTGGAACTCCTCGGGCCGGTTGCCCACCGCGTCCATGCCCAGGCCGGACACGCGCTCGCGGAAGGCGGCTCCCGAGGCGACCTTCTGGATCTCGTCGGCCATCCGCCCGATCAGGGCCGCCGGCGTGCCGCGCGGCACCGCGACGCCGAACCAGCCCATGTTCTCGAAGCCAGGCACGCCTGCCTCGGCCACCGTCGGCACGTCGGGCAGCGCCGCGGACCGCTTCGGGCTGGTGATCGCGAGCGCGCGCAGCTTGCGATCGCGCAGGAAGTTGATCGCGGCGCCGAGGTTGGGCGGAGCCCAGTCGATCTGGCCACCCAGGAGGTCGGCGATCGCCGCCGCCTCGCCCTTGTAGGGCACGTGGGTGGCCTCGATCTTCGCCGCGAACAGGAAGTTCTCGCCGGCGAGATGGACCTGGCTGCCTACTCCCGCCGAGCCGTAGCTCAGCTTGCCGGGTGCCGCGCGCATCGCGGCCAGCAGATCGCCCAGCGACTGGAACTTCGAGTTCGCCGCCACCGCGATCACCTGCGGCCCGCTCGCCACCAGCGACACCCCGACGAGATCCTTGCCCGGATCGTGGCTCAGTTTCGCGTACATGTGCTGGTTGGCGGTGAGCACGCTGCCCGAGGCGAAGATCTGGGTGTAGCCATCGGGGTTGGCGCGCGCGACCAGTTCGCTCGCGATCGAGCCCCCGGCACCGGCGCGGTTCTCCACCAGCATCGCGTGCGGCCAGCGCTCGGTGAGCCCCTGCGCGAGCAGGCGGGCGACGACATCGGTCGCACCGCCCGGCACGAACGGAACGATCAGACGCACCGGCTTCTGCGGAAAGGCCTGCGGCTGCGCCGCGGCGACGCCGGCGTGCAGGGCAGCTGCGCCCAGCAGCACGACGGCCGTGAGGGACGAGGTTCCCAGCGACTTCATCAGCATGCTCTCCTCCGGGTCGACTGACGCATCGAGCGTCGTTTTGCGGTTCGACACTTCCTCGCGCGGGTGTTCAGCCGGCGCTGAGGGCAAACAGCAGCCCGGCAGCCAGCGCAACGGCCACCGACGCCGCGAACAGCGACTTCTGCCACTCCCGCCAGGGCAGGAACTCCAGCGCGAGCAGCCGCAGGCCGCCGGCGAGATGGGCCGCGAGCGCAACCACCAGGCCGAACTCGGCCACCTTCACCGCTGCATTATCGGTCCAGGAGAGGAAACCCTCCAGCGCCGACGGCCCGGCGAGCGCGTGGCCCAGCGCCCAGAAATGCAGCGGCAGGAACACCGCCAGCGCGAGGCCGGACACCCGGTGCACGACGAAGGCCCAGTAGGCGGGGTGGTTGCGGGTGCGCCAGGCCTTCGCGCTCATCGGGTAGTCCCCTGCCGCGCGGTTCGCGGGTCGGTGCGGCGGGCCGCGCGGCGCGACGCGTTCATGCCGCCCCCGGCGCATAGACCGCCCACGCGGCGCGCAGGCCCCAGGCGAGCAACCCGGCGAACAGTATCGCGGTGGCGATCTCGAGCAGTCGTCCGCGCCAGCCCAGTACCTCGGCGAGCACGTTGCGCAA
>JBIPNU010000133.1:0-6395 GCA_044370615.1 Burkholderiales bacterium | reverse complement strand
CCGAACGGATGCCGCAGACACACCGCCGGTCACCCTGGCAGGGTGACCGCGTGCCCGTCCCGGCTCCAACGGCGGAACGCCCCCTTGCAAGCCTGATCCAGCGCCCTTCGGTCAATCCTCGCGATCCATGTGAGCGCGCGGTAACCTTGGAACTCCATCGACCGCTGATCGAACCGCAATGCCCTACCTCGACGTCCGCGGCCATCGCCTCCACTACCTGGAGGCAGGCCAAGGCAAACCGTTGCTCTGCTTCCACTCCACGCCAGCCAGCGCGCAGTTCTACCGCCCGCAGCTGGAGGCCTTCTCCGATCGCTATCGCGTGATCGCCTTCGACCTGCGCGGCCACGGCGACTCGGCCAAGCCCGAGGGCGAGTACCGGATCTCCGCCTTCCTCGACGACTACATCGAGATCGTGCGCAAGCTGTATCTCGATCGCTTCGTGCTGGTGGGCTGCTCGGTGGGCGGCATCGTCGCGCAGCTCTATGCTCTCGCCCACCCGCACACGCTGGCCGGGCTGGTGCTGATCGGCGCGCCCTGCTCGCGCCGCGGGCGGGACGTGGCCGGCTTCCATCGCGCGGTGCGCGAGCGCGGCTGGGAGGCCGTAGTGCGCGGGCTGGTCGACAAGCAGCTGCACCCCGGCATGCCCGCCGAGGTCAAGGACTGGGCGGTCGCGGAGTACCTGAAGACCCCGCTGTACGTGCGCGAAGCCGAAGAGGAGGCGCTGCTCGCGCAGGTACACCACACCGAGCAGGTGGGCCGTATCGCGGTGCCCACGCTGCTGACTGCCGGCGAGGCCGAGGAGCGCGAGATCTTCGAGCAGATGGAGTACATGTCGCGCACCATCCCCGGCGCCGAATGGCAGGTGTTTGCCAACGCCGCGCACATGCCCAACTTCGAGCAGCCGGAAGCGTTCAACCCGGTGCTCGCCCGTTTCCTCGACCGCATCGGCTACTGATCGGAGTGATCCCATGAACCGCCATCCCGCCGCGTCGGCGCACCGCGCGCCCACCGTCCCTGCCCCATCGCCGGCTGCCCTCGGCTCCCCCGCCGCAGCGCTGGCCGTGATGCCTGCGCTGTGTGCGCTGGCCTCGCTCGCCGGCGGGCTACCCGCCAGCGCGAACGCCCAGGCCTGGCCGGCAAAGCCGCTGCGACTGGTCGTGCCCTTCCCGCCCGGCGGCACCGTCGACATCACCGCGCGGGTGATCCAGCCCGGCCTCAATGAACAGCTCGGCCAGTCGGTCATCGTCGAGAACCGCAGCGGCGCGGCCGGCATGCTCGGCGCGGAACACGTGGCGCGCGCGACCCCCGATGGCTACACGCTGCTGATGGGCAGCAACAGCACCTTCTCGGTTGCGCCCGCGCTCAACTCGAAGGCACCTTATGACCCGGTGCGCGACTTCTCCCCGGTGTCGATGGTGGGCACCACGCCCTTCGTGCTGGTGGTGCACCCCTCGGTGCCGGCGAAGAGCGTGAAGGAACTGGTCGCGCTCGCGAAGAAGAAGCCCGGCCTGCTGCTCATGGGCTCGGGGGGCTCGGGCCACCTCGTCGGCGAACTGTTCCAGTCGATCACCGGCACGAAGTTCAACCACATCCCGTACCAGGGGGTGGCCCCCGCCAACATCGCGCTCGTCGGCGGTCAGGTCGACCTGCTGTTCGACCAGCTCACCACCGCGCTGCCCAACCTCAAGGCCGGCAAGACGCGCGCGCTGGCGGTCGCCTCGAGCCGCAGGGTCTCCTCGCTGCCGGACGTGCCGACCGCGGCCGAGGCAGGCGTGCCCGGCTACGACATCACCAACGTCACCGGCGTGCTGGCGCCCGCGGCCACGCCCGCGGCGGTGATCGACCGCCTCAACGGCGCCCTGCACAAGGTGCTGGCGCTGCCGGCCACCCGCGAGCGGCTGGCCACCATCGCCAACGATCCCGCGCCCACCACGCCCGCGCAGTTCGGCGCCTACATCCGCGAGGACCTCGCGCGCTGGCAGAAGGTGGTGAAGGAGGCCGGCATCAAGCCCGAGTAACTCGACCCGGATGCAGGGCCGGGCATGCGGCCCGGTAGCGCCGTCAGCCGCCGGGGCGCAGCGACGCTCGGCCCTGCCCGGCCGACCTCGCGTACCGACGCCGCCTCGGCCCGTGCCCGACGCACGCGATCCCGCAGCGCCCTGACCCTCACCCGCTGCACCCCGCCCGCCCGAACGACTGCGTAAGGATCAGCGCGCCGCGCGGCCAGGGCTTGCGATCACGCTCGGCGTCGGCTCGGCCGCGGCGTCACCCCGGCCGTCTCCGACCGCATCACTCCGACCGGATATTCTGAGCCTTGATCAGCGCAGCGAAGGAGGCCATCTCGGTCTTGACCATGTTGAGCATTTCCTCGGGCGTCGAGGTGGCCACTTCCACCCCCAGTCCGGCGAAGCGCTCGCGCACGTCGGGCGTCTGCAGTCCCTTCACCACCGTCTCGCTGATGCGCGAGACGATCGGAGCCGGCGTCTTGGCCGGCGCGAACAGACCCCACCAGTTGACCAGGTTGAATCCCGGCAGGGTCTCGGACACGGCCGGGAGATCAGGCAGCAGCGAGCTGCGCTGCAGCCCGGTGGTGGCGATCGCGCGCACCTTGCCAGCCTTCAGCTGCACCATCCCCGGCGCCATGTCGGAAAACACGATCGGGATCTCGCCGGCGGCGAGCGCGTTCACGGTGAGCGCCATCCCTTTGTAGGTGATGTGGGTCATCTCCACGCCGGTCATGTTCTTGAACATCTCGGTGGCCAGGTGGGCGATGGTGCCCACGCCCGAGGTGCCATAGTCGATCTTGCCCTTCTGCGCGCGCACGAAGCTGATCAGCTCCTTCACGTTGCGCACCGGCAGCGACGGATGAACCACGACCAGTTGCGGCGCGCGCGCCACCAGGGTGATCGGCGCGAAATCGCGCAGCGAGTCGTACTGCACCTTGATCAGCAGCGGGTTCGAGGAGATCGGCGCGGCGTTGCCCACCAGCAGGGTGTAGCCATCGGGCGGCGTGCGCGCGGCGATCTCCGCGCCCAGGCTGCCCCCTGCCCCCGGACGGCTGTCCACGGTGACCGGCTGGCCCCAGGCCTCGGTCAGTCTCTGGCCAGTGACCCGGGCGATGATGTCCGACGAGCCGCCAGGCGGGAACGGCACGATCATCCGGATCGGCTTGTTCGGGAAGTCCTTGCCAGTCTGCGCCTGCGCGAGCATCGGCGAGGCAATCGATACGAGCGCGACGACACCCGCCGACAGGGCGATCCGGCGCGCGACGCAAGTGGACGTGGACAGATGACGATTCGACATGGTGGCTCCTCGTGGATGGGGCGTGATCCGGGTTTCTTGCGACCGGCTCTGCGCGAGATGATGCCTCGGTTCAGTCACCGGCATGGCGGCGACGCCCCGCGCTCGCTGCGGCGGTCATCCGGCAGGCCGATCGGCAGGCTGCGCGTCGCGCGATCCATCGCGCCTGCTTCGGCCGCCATGTCCGACTCGCCAACCTTGTCCACTGGCGGAAACGCTGGGCGGGGTGCGGCGCCGCGTACCTGCGTGCGATACATCGTGCGGGTGTATTCGTCGAAGGCGAACGGCGTCGCGCGATGCAGCGTGCAGCGGTTGTCCCACACCAGCACGTCGCCCGCCTGCCAGCGGTGCGAGTACACCTGCTCGGGACGGGTGGCGAAGGCTTCGAGTTCGTCGATGAGCGCACGGCCCTCGGCCGCGTCGACGCCGACCAGATGCGAGACCACGTCGCGCGCGACGAACAGCGCGGGCTCGCCGGTGGCCGGATGGCGCACCACCAGCGGATGCTCCGAGGGCGGCACCTTCGCCACCTGCTCGGCCGTGAGCGGGGGCCGGTTCGGATAGAGCTGCGCGTAGCGGAAGTTGCGATCGTGCACCGCCCGCAGGCCCGCGAGACGCTCGCGCAGCGACTCCGGCAGTGCGAGCCATGCCGCGCTCATGCTCGTGAACTGCGTATCGGCGCCCTCGGGAGGACACTCCAGCCCGTAGAGCAGCGTGGCCAGTGCGGTCTGCGGCTTGTAGGAGAGGTCCGAGTGCCAGTGCATGCCTCCGCGGGTGATGCCGACGGTGCGACCGTCGCGTTTCGCGTTGGACAGCACGCGCACCCACGGAAGATCCGGGAACACGTGCTCGGTCATGTGGTGCACGTCGAGTTCACCGAAGCGGGCGCTGAAGGCCACCAGTTGCCGAGGGGTGATGCGCTGGTCGCGGAAGAACACCACCTGGTGGCAATGGAACAGCTCCAGCACGCGGTCGAAGGCCGCCTCCGACAGCGGTTGCGACAGGTCGACCCCGTGGATACGGGCGCCCAGCGGGCCGCCCATGGGTTCGGCACGAATGCCGCGCGGGTCGTTGACCCCGGCCGCAGAGGCTGCGCTGCCCGAGGGCGTGGTCCCTGCCGTCTGTTCAGTCAGCTCCCGCTCCGCCTGACTCCGCTCGTCGCTGCCCGGTCCTGCGCCCGGAACCGCGCGCACGCCTCGGCCACGGCGCCCGGCCCCAGGCCCCGGATCGATGGCCGCCATGCCCCGCGCACGATCGCGCCCTCAGTACACCAGCCCCTCGGCCACCTCGCGCGGCAGGTGCCGCTCGGCCTCGTCGAGCTGCTCGAAGAACGTGTCGATGTAGGCCTTGAAGGTCACCTCGTGGCGCGCCACCTCTTCCGCGCCGAAGTCGCGCGCGGGCGGCGGCTGCAGGTCGAAGTGGCCGTAGGTGTCCTGCCCGCGCACCAGATAGGCCGGCATCCGGCGGTTGCCGATGTAGCGGGTGCGCGTCGGGATGTAGCTCAGCGCGATGCCGATGCGACGCTCATCGCGGCGGTTGGGCGCGGACTGGTGCACCACGCAGGTATGGTGAAGGGAGAACTGTCCCGCGCGCAGGATCGCCCGGTCGATGCGCGACTGGTCGAACCACTCGACGATGATCTGCCCGGCGGTATTCACGCTGTTCTTCACGACGCCGCTCTTCTGCAGCAGCGCGCCGCGGATGTGGCTGCCCACGGCGAACTCGAGCGGCCCCGCGTCCTCGGTCACGTCGGACAATGCCACCCACGCGGTGACATGGTCGTAAGGACGCAACCCGAAATAGGTGCAGTCCTGGTGCCAGGCGGCGATGCCTTCGCTCTTCGGTTCCTTGATGAAGAAGCGGCTGGTGTAGAGCAGGATGTCGGGGCCGATCAGCGACTCGACCGCATCGAGAATGGCCGGCGTGCGGGCGAGTTCGTCCATCCAGCGGCACATCATGTGCAGGTTACCGCGATACTTTCGGTCGATCGCCATCAGCGAACCGCCCAGGTGCGCCTCGGTGCGCTCCAGCTCGCCCCGGTAGTGCGCGACGGCCGCAGCATCCAGCGCATCGAGCGGCGCCACGTAGCCGTTGGCGCGATAGTCGGTGACCTGCTGCGTGCTCAGTGACTGTCCCATGCCCTCGATGCTCCCCGCCTGATTGACCCGCCTGCTCGTGCCTGCTGCGCCTCGGCGACCTCGCCGGGTGCAGACCCTCGGTCGCCGCGCCTCACCCCCCCGGCCCGATGACCGCTCCGCCGGGGCGACGCCTCGCCGAACGGACCAGCGGCCGTTCCATGACTGCGGCGCTCCGCCGACTGCGCCGGACGCCGGGCCATGACCGCGCACTCACTCGTTGACGTCCGGCGGGTGCCGCACTTCACTGACCCAGCCGAACACCGGCCGCCTTCGCGATCTCGGCGTTGAGGCGCACGTCCTCGCGCAGGAAGGCCGCGAATTCCGCGGGCGTCTCCGCATACGGATCGGCTCCCTGCGCGGCGAGCAGCGACTGCACGTCCTTGCGCGCCGTCGCCTTGCGCAATTCGGCCTCGAGCACGGCCAGCACGCGAGCCGGCACTGCGGCCGGCGCCACCACCCCGTACCACTGCGAGGCCTCGGCACCGGGGAAGCCGGCCTCGCCCACCGTGGGTACCTCGGGCAGGTGCGAGGAGCGCTTCGGCGCGGACACCGCCAGCGCGCGCAGCCTGCCCGACGGGATGTGCTGCTTGGCCGAGATCATGTTGACGTTCATCAGGTGGACCTCGCCGCCCACCAGCCCGTTGACCGCGAAGCCGCCCCCCTTGTAGGGCACATGCAGCATCTCGATGCCGGCGACGTTGGACAACTGCACCGCGGCCAGGTGCGTGGTGCCGCCGGACCCGCCCGAGGCGTAGCGATACTTCTGCGGGCTGGCCTTCGCGAGCGCGACGAATTCCTTCAGCGTGCGCGCGGGAACCGAGGGGTGCACGACGACCACGTTGTCGAGCACGGCCACCCGCATGATCGGCGCGAAGTCGCGGTACAGGTCGTACGGAGTCTTCTGCCCCAGCGCCACCAGCAGGGTGTGGTTGTTGCCGAGCATGCCGATGGTGTGCC
>JBIPNU010000132.1:0-6396 GCA_044370615.1 Burkholderiales bacterium | reverse complement strand
CTCGGCCAGCGCGAGTTCCCGCTGACGCGCGACCTGTGGATCGAGCGCGAGGACTTCGCCGAGAACCCGCCCAAGGGCTACTTCCGACTGTCTCCCGGCGCGATGGTGCGCCTGCGCTACGGCTACGTGGTGCGCTGCACCGGCTTCGAGCGCGACGCGGAGGGCCGGGTCGGCGTGGTGCACTGCGAACGCCTGCCCGACAGCCGTAGCGGCACCCCCGGTGCCGACGCGTACAAGGTCAAGGGCAACATCCACTGGGTGTCGGCCAGCCGCGGGCTGCGCGCGCGGGTGCGGCTCTACGACCGGCTGTTCGCGGTGCCCAACCCCGGCGCGCAGCGCGACTACCGCGAGGATCTCAACCCGGACTCCTGCCGGGTGGTGGAAGCCTGGTGCGAGCCCGGACTCGCCGCCGCGCTGCCGGAACAGCGCTTCCAGTTCGAGCGCCACGGGTACTTCGTCGCCGACCGTCGCGACAGCCGTCCCGGTGCGCCGGTGTTCAACCTCACCGTGACGCTCAAGGATTCCTGGGGGAAGGCGGCGGCGGGCTGATCGGCGGACGCTCCAGCAACTCGCGCACGCGCCAGTCGCCGCGGCGGATCAGCGCCGGACCGAAGCGCGGTCGACCTGCGAGCAGGTCCTGGTGGGCGCTGTCCTCGCTGCAGCGCACGAGCGCTCCGATCTCGGGCGCATACCAGTCGGTCTCGATGCGGCGAGTCTCGGTACGGTGGAAATCGTGGTCGCCCAGCCACAGGTCGCGGTCCACGCGCAACGCATCGAAGATGCCGGCGGGCACCGCGATCCGCTCCCAGCCGCCGACGCGCAGCCGCATCACCACCGCGCGTGCCCGCGACCCGGTGAGCGCGATCACATCCTGGCGCAGGGTTGCGCCCGGCACCAGGGGAAACGGCAGCGCCCGCAGGGGTGGATCGAACCGGGTGCGCGTGCCGTCCGCACGCTCCCAGGCGATCAGCGCGCCGGACGGATCGTGCAGCCGCGCGACCATCGGCGCGAGGGATTCGCCGAATCCGCCGCTGCCGGCCTCCTCGTAGGCGAGGTTCTCGAACCGGGCCCCGGCCGCGTCGACGATCCAGCGCGCCTCCTCCAGCAGCGCGCCGCGATAGCCGTCGCGCGTCGCGTAGCGCAGCACGGTGCCGACGGGCAGGCGCGTGGCCGACGCCACCGGCTGGCCACCGGGTGGCGCCAGTGCCGCGCAGCCCGGCAGCGCGATGGCGAGGGGCAGTGCCAGCAGCCGCCGGCGGGCGCCGCGCACCGGGCGGACCGGCGCGTCAGGGCGCTCGCCGGGCATTGGCCTGACGGGACGCCTTGTGCCAGAGCCACGCGCCCGCGAGCAGGGCGATCGGGGCGAGGACCACGAGCAGCGCGAGCGCGGTGATCCACACCAGCACGACCGCGCCGGCGGCGAGCAGGAACACGGCGAACTGCGCGACCCGGACCAGCCAGCCCGGCGCCGGGCGCGGTTGCGCCGACCAGCGTCCGTCAGGGCCGGGTGCGGCATCCAGGGTGACCGGGGTGTGCGGCGGTTCGCCGCGGTCGGCTGTCATGGGCTCTTCGACTTTCGGGTGATAATCCTGCACATGCGCAGTGTGCCCCCGGCAGGGGGTGGCGGCAATCGCCGCAGCCCCGGCCAGGCAGCGCGCGCGCGCAGACGGTGGTCGTCTGCGTGGCGTGCCCGCGCGGTACCGCCCGCTGGCGGGGAGGCCGGATGCTCGAACGCTCGCAGCTCGAACGCTACGCGCAGATCGCGGGTGTTGCCGTGCTCGTGGTGGGCTGCTTCCTCGTCGTCTCGCCGTTCGTGGCCGCCCTGCTGTTCGCCGCCGTGGTCTGCACCACCACCTGGCCGATCTTCGTGAGGTTGCGGCGCGCGGTGGGCGGGCGTCCGGTGGTCGCCTCGCTGCTGATGACCCTGCTGATCGCGCTGGTGCTGATCGTGCCGGTGGCCCTGCTTGCGATCGCGCTCACGGACAACGCGGCCGGTCTCGTGGACTTCGCCCGCGGGTTCGTCCAGCGCGGCGCGCCCGAACTGCCGGCGTGGCTGGCCGGCATCCCGCTCGTGGGCGAGTGGCTCGACGACTACTGGCACCGGGTGGTCGAGAGCCGGGATGAACTGCGCAACCTGCTCGAGCGACTGCTCGAACCCGGCCGCACGGTGCTGCTCGCCGTGGGCAAGGTGCTCGGACAGGGGCTGGTCCAGCTCACCATCGCCGTCCTGATCTGCTTCTTCCTGTTCCGTGACGGCGATTCCCTGATGTGGGCGTTGCGCAAGGCCGCCGCCCGGCTGGCGGGCGCGCTGGGCGAGCGCATCCTGGGCATCGTGCACACCACCGTGCTGAGCGTGGTCTTCGGCATCCTCGGCACCGCGCTCGCTCAGGCGGTGGTCGCGCTGCTCGGTTTCCTGATCGCGGGCGTGCCGGCGCCGCTGGTGCTGGCCATCGCCACGTTCTTCCTGTCGATGATCCCGGCAGGTCCGCCGCTGATCTGGCTGGGCGCGACCGCCTGGCTGGTGTCGGAGGGCACGTGGGGCTGGGCGATCTTCATGGGCCTGTGGGGCATGTTCGCGATCAGCGGCATCGACAACGTCGTGCGCCCGGTGCTGATCAGCCGCGGGGCCGACCTGCCGTTCCTGCTGGTCTTCGTGGGCGTGCTGGGCGGCATCCTCGCCTTCGGCTTCATCGGGCTGTTCATCGGCCCGACCCTGCTCGCGCTCGGCTATGCGCTGATCGTCGACTGGGTCAACAGCAACGCCCGGCCCTCGCCCGACGGGCTGCCCTACGACGACTGATCGCCCCGCGCCCGGGACGGCGTCTCGGCGGCGGGCGCCTCGCCGCGCGACAATCGCTCGACCAGCCGGAGGTAGCACGCCTCGTCGAGGGCCATGCCACCGCGCGCGTGCGCGACCCGCGCGAGCAGGACGTTCAGGCGCGCGAGCGCCCGACCCCGCGCGGCCTCTCCGGTGCTGGCAAGCACCGCGCGCTCGAGCTCGCCGATCTCGCGCAGGTCCTGCACCTCCGGAGGGACGAAGCCTGCATTGCGCAGCACGCGGTAGGCCGCGCGCAGGTCCTCGGGCACGAGCGTGTCGTCGTCGAGCTCCAGTGGTCGGCCTGCGCCCGGCAGGGCGTCGAAGTCGCCGCGGTCCTGCGCGCGCGCGACTTCCTCCTCCACGCGGGCGTCGAACCAGCTGGGGGCGGGCGGACGGGCGCGGCGCATCAGCGCAGGGGCTCGCCGGACGCGTCCTCCGACAGGAAGCGGCAGACCTCGGCGATCTGCGGCTCGACCATCAGCGAAGGCGCGTGTCCGATGCCCGCGTACTCCACCAGTTGCAGCGGCGCGTCGCGCTCGCACATGCGCCGCACGGTGTCGGCCCGCAGCAGCGTGGACTCGCCGCCGCGCAACAGCAGCACCGGGGCACGCACCGCGTCCCAGACCGGCCACATTTCGACATCCCGCTCGAAGCGGCGATCGCGAAACCCTGCCGCGATCGCCGGGTCGTAGTGCTGCACGATGCGCCCGTCCGGCCGGCGCCGCGACCCGTGTCGGGCGAGGTGGTCCCAGGCCTCGTCATCGAGCGCGCCCCAGGCCCCGCAGAGCCTGCGCTGGTGCGCGGCGAAGGCCGCCTCGGTCTCGAAGACCGGATCGTGCCCCGCGTAGGTGCCGATCAGGGTGAGGCCTTCGCGCGCGAGCACCGGGCCGATGTCGTTCAGCACCAGGCGGCGGATCGGAGCGCCCGGCGCCGCGCAGGCCATCATGCCCAGGATGCCGCCCATGGACGTGCCGACCCAGTCGAGGCGCGAGGGATGGTGCGCGGTCACCCGGGAGATCAGCACCGCGAGGTCGGCGAGATATTGCGGATAGCTGTAGAGGGAGGCGTCCGCGTGCCAGTCGCTCGCGCCGCGCCCGGGCATGTCGGGACACACCACGAAGGCTCCGCCGGCGGCCAGCGCGCGAGCGAGGCGGTCGAAGTCGCGGCCATTGCGGGTAAGGCCGTGCACGCAGAGCACGACATGGTCGCTGCGCGGTTCGCCGTGCGCCGTGTAGGCGATCCGGTGAAAGCCGCTGCTGCTGTGGCCGAGGACATGGTCGGCGAGGCCGGGCATCGGAGCGTGTCGCGCAGGCGCAGGGTGGGTGGCGTACCGATCCGCCACGAAGTCGCGAGGATCGCACATCGCTCGCGGCTCGCGCGCCGGCGCGGGCGTGCCCGCGCGCCCAGGCGGGCGGGCGAGCGGCCGGCGGAACTCCGGAGACGGGCGGCCGCGGGCGGGCGATCCGGGTCGTCGCCGCCTCGCCTGCGAAGGCGCGGGGGATCCGGGGTGTCGCTCGCGCGGACGACACCCCGGGGCGGCCGACCGCACCGCGGCCGCGCGCGTGCGCCTGCGGTACAGTTCGGGCAGGGCAGACGGGAGGTACCGGTGAAGGCAGTGTGCGTGTTCTGTGGCTCCAGCAGTGGCGTGCTTCCGGCGTATCGCGCCGCCGCCGAGCAGCTCGCCCGGGCGATCGTCGACGCCGGGCTGACCGTGGTCTATGGCGGTGGACGGGTGGGCCTGATGGGCGTGCTCGGCGATGCGGCGATGGCCGTGGGCGGCCGCGTGATCGGCGTCACGCCACGGCGGCTGGTCGAGAAGGAGGTCGCGCATCACGGACTCACCGAGCTGCGCGTGGTCGATTCGATGCACGAGCGCAAGGCGATGATGGCCGAGCTCTCCGATGCCTTCATCGCGATGCCCGGTGGCGTGGGTACCTTCGAGGAGTTCTTCGAGGTGCTTACCTGGTCGCAGCTGGGGTTTCATGCCAAGCCCTGCGGGTTGCTCAATGTCGCCGGCTACTACGACCCGCTGCTCGCGTTCCTCGACCACAGCGTCGAGCAGGGCTTCGTGCGCGCCGAGCACCGCGCGATCGTCCTGAACGACAGCGAGCCGACGGCGCTGCTCGAGCGCCTCGCCGGTTTCGACATGCCGATCGTTCCGAAGTGGATCGATCGCGCGTCATCCTGAGCGTGTGCACGGCCCGCGTACTCGCCCGCCATCGCCTGCCATGCGCGCCCGGGCGGGCCCCGGGCCGCTTCATCGCCGGTCGATCCACGCGAGCGATCGCCCCCCCATGAGGAGTGCCCCGATGCTGACCCCGACCGAACAGCGCCTGCGACTGCGCGCCATCCTTTCCGGTACCGAGTGCCGGTCGCCGGCGAGCGTGTTCGATGCCCTGTCGGCCCGCATCGCGCGCTCGGTGGGCTACGAGATCGGGATCCTCGCCGGGTCGGTGGCGTCGAACACGACGCTGGCCGCGCCCGACCTGATCGTGCTCACGCTCACCGAGTTTGCCGACCAGGTCCGCCGCATCCAGCGGGCCTGCGACCTTTCGCTGATCGTCGATGCGGACCATGGCTACGGCAATGCGCTCAACGTGATGCGTACCGTCGAGGAGTGCGAACACGCGGGCGTGTCCTGCCTGTCGATCGAGGACACCGCGCTGCCGGCCCCGTTCGGCAGTCGCGGCGAGACCTTCATCACGGTCGAGGAGGGCGTGGGCAAGATGAAAGCCGCGCTGGCGGCGCGGCGCGATCCGTCGCTGGTGATCGCGGGACGCACCTCGGCGATCCGGGGCGAGGGTATCGAGGGCGCGATTGCCCGCCTGAAGGCCTACGCGCAGGCCGGCGTGGATTGCGTGTTCGTGGTCGGCCTGGAGGACCTCGGGCAACTCGAGGCGATCCGCGCGGCCACCGGGCTCCCGGTGATCATCGGCTCGGCGCCCGCGACGATCACCCGCGAGCAGTTCGCCGCCGCGGGCGGCCGGGTGCTGCTGCAGGGACACCAGCCCACCGCGGCGGTGGTGCGCACGCTCACCGAGGTCTACACCCATCTCCATGACGGCGGCGCGCCGGCTGACCTCGGGTCGCGACTGGCCTCGCCCGAGCAGATGGATGCGCTGACCCGCGTGGCCGACTACAGGACCTGGCAGCAGACCTGGCTGCGCTGACCGGCGGCGCGGCCGACGATCGCGCCGCCGCAGTCGGGCGCTGTGCGACGGGGCCACCCGGCCGGCGCGGGCGCGCGCAGACTGGCGCGCTCAGGGTGCCGTGCGCTTCGCGGACGCTGCCGGCAAAGCGGGCCGAGCGAGCCGCGGCCACCGGTGCTGGCGCGAGCGCCTCGGCGGCGTTGGCCTTCCGCGACAGGGGTGTGTCCGGCGAGCCGGCGCACAGGCAGCCCTGCGCGCCGCATGGCGAGTCGTACCCACTGGCCATGACTCGCACCGACTCGCGCCGAATTCGTGCCGGGTCGTGGCGGCGCGCCCGTGCTCCGGCGCAGCGCGCGCATCCGCCCACCGGGGGCCAGGCGTTTGCATGGGCGCAGACCTGCCCCCGGCGGTGGGCGCGGTCGAGCGTCG
>JBIPNU010000131.1:0-6402 GCA_044370615.1 Burkholderiales bacterium | reverse complement strand
GAGTCCGCGCCGGTAAAGGCGCCGCGCCGGTGACCGAACAGCTCGCTTTCGACCAGGTTCTCGGGAATCGCCCCGCAGTTGACCGCCACGAACGGACGGTCGGCCCGCACGCTGCGCTCGTGGATCATCCGCGCCGCCAGCTCCTTGCCACTGCCCGACTCCCCGCATATGTGAACCGGAGCCTGGCTGCGGGCCAGCCGATCGATCAGCGCGCGCACGCGGCGCATCGGCTCGCTGTCGCCAGCCAGCGGCAAGGCGCCGTCCGGTGCGGTCGGCGCCGGCGCATCCGCCGGCTGCGACAGGCGCAGCGCGGCGCGCACGAGCGCGCGCAACTGGGCGACCTGGACCGGCTTGGTCACGTAGTCGAAGGCCCCCGCCTTGAGCGCGGCCACTGCGTTCTCCGCGCTGCCATAGGCGGTGATGACCGCCACCGGCATCTGCGGATCGGACCGACCGGCGCACACGATCACGTCCATGCCGTCCCCGTCGGGCAGGCGCATGTCGGTCAGGCACAGCGCGTAGCGCCGCTCGCCCAGACTGCGGGCCGCCTGCTCGACCGAGCCGGCGGTATCGCACTCGAGCCCCATGCGCGCGAGGGTGAGCGCGACCAGTTCGCGGATATCCGCCTCGTCGTCGACCACCAGCGCGCGAGGCACGCGCCCCTCGGCGTTCTTCATGCCACCGTCCTGCACTGCAGCCTGAACCGGGTCGGCCGCGCCGGGCTGGCGCACTCGAGCGTGGCGCCGTTCGCATCGGCCAGTTCGCGCGACAAGTATAGACCGAGCCCGGTACCCTGGCTCGCGGTAGTGAAGAACGGCTCGAACAGGTGCGCCCGCGCCTCGAGCGCGACCCCGGCCCCGTCGTCCTCGACGTCGAGCCAGACGAAGCCCCCGCCGGCATCGCGCAGCACGAGGCGGACGCTGCCCTCGCGGCCACTGGCGTGACGCAGGGCGTTGCGGCAGAGGTTCCACGCGATCTGGTTGAGATGGCTGCGGTCGAAGCGCACCGTCCGCGCGCCGCAGGACTCGATCTCCACGATCGAGTCGGGGATGCGCTCGCCGCCGCAGAACTCGGCCGCGAACGTGTGAAGATAACCTTCAACCTCCACCCACTCGACATGCACGCGATCGCGCCGGTTGAGCTTGAGCACCTCGTCGACCATCGCCGCGATACGCGCGCTGTTGTCGCGAATGATGCGCACCAGCCGACTGTCGGCATCGGCCCCGGCCTCCTCCTGCAGCAGTTCGGCCGCGTGGCTGATCGAGGACAGCGGGTTGCGGATCTCGTGGGCGATGCCGGCCGTGAGCCGGCCCAGCGCCACCAGTTTCAGTTCGCGCGCCGCGCGCTGCACGCGGTCGAGATCCTCGAGGAACACCACCGCCCGCGCGCTGCCGCCCCCGCCGGCGGCGACCGGCCGCACCCCGACCTGCCGGAGGCGACCGGACTCCCGCACGCTGATCGGCGGGGCCGGGTGACGCGGATCGAGCCGCCACGCCAGCACCGACTCGGCGAGCGCCGGGAGGTCGGCTGCGAGAGTCAGCCCGCGCGCGGCCAGCCCCGGATCGATCCCCAGCAGCTCCGCCGCCCGCCCGCTCAGCTGGCGAACCCGCCCGTCGTCGTCGATCACGATCACGCCATCCTGCATCTCGCGCACGACCAGTTCGTTGACGGCGGCCAGATCGGCGAGGTCGATGCCGCGCTGGGTGGCCAGCCGCTCGCTTGCCAGCGCGTAGCGGGCCAGCGAACGCGCGAGCCATGCGGTCGCGAAGAAACCGATGCCCAGCAGCGCCGCCTGGAAGAAGCGCGGCTGGCCGGCGTCGGGGCCCAGCGAACGATAGGCCTCCTCGGCGAGCACCGCGAGTGCGGCCACCGCCGAGTAGAACAGCACCATACGGCCACGGCCGATCAGCCCGGTGGCCGCCAGCGACACCAGCAGCAGCAGGCCGAGCCCGCTCGAGATGCCGCCGCTCGCATGCAGCGCGAGCGTGATGCACAGCACGTCGACCAGCGCGCCCAGGGTGAGCTGAAGCTCGAACCCTGGCCAGCGGGCCCGCGAGGCCGCCAGCCCGACCAGCGCGAGCAGGAAATACACCGCGAGTACGCTGCCGTGGAGCCGCGCGGACGCGTCCTCGCCGCCGGGCGCCCCCTCGCCGAGGTAGCCGGCGAGCAGAAGGGCCACCGGGACGGCGGCGCGGTAGGCGGCAAGATACTGCAGCGAGCGCCAGAGCGCCTGCGCGCGACCGGCCGACAGCAGGGGCTCGTCCTGCCGCGAGGCCTCGACCGCGATCGCCCGGGCCGGGGTCACCGCGACCGTCCGTGCTCCGCGCAGCAGTAGTCGCGACCGTCGATGCGAACGGCGAGCGCCCGCGGCACGTACACGCCGCAGTGCTCGCAACGGGCCATGGCCTGCGCCGGAGGCTCGTCACGCCGCCGGCGGCGCATCCGCGCCTGCGCCACCCCGTACCACACGGCCACCGCGATCACCGCCAGGAGCAGCAGGTACTTCAGCACGGCGGCGCTCCGGCCTCAGGCCGGCTCGGGATCCATGTGCAGCGCTTCGAGGAAGCGCGACACCATGTTGTAGGCAGCGACGGTGACCGTGAGTTCCACCATCTCGCGCGTGGGGAAATGCGCCGCGGCGGCGGCGAAGATCTCGTCGGGCACGTGGATCTCGCGCGTCATCGAATCGACGTAGCGCAGCACCGCGCACATCACGGGGTCGAACACCCCCGCAGTCTCGCCCGGCACGCCGGCGGCAAGCCCGCGCAGCGCCTCGATCTGCACCTCGGTCATGCCTTCCCGCTGGGCGAAGGGCACGTGCACGCCGAACTCGTACGGCGCGTCGTTCAGCACGGCCACGCGAAGGATCACCAGTTCGCGGTACAGCGCCGGCAGCGCGCACTGCTGGCGCACCGCGGTGAGCAGCGCGAGCCAGCCCTCGGCCACCGGCGGGCTGTTGAGCAGCATCCGGTACAGGTTGAGCAGCGTGCCGCCCCGCTCCTCGCGGATGCGCCGGGCGAGTTCCGGATGGGCCGAATCGTCGGCGTAGGGCACGCGCGCCACTGCTCACCTCCAGGAGTACGCACGCTCGGGCAACGTGCCGACGCACCGCCGACCCACGACCCGCCCGGCGAGCGGCGGCGGTCTCGCGCGGCGGCCGGCCGCGCCCGTCGCGCGGACCGGGGAAGGTGCCTGGTCGGGGTGAGAGGATTCGAACCTCCGACTCCTGCGTCCCGAACGCAGTACTCTACCAGGCTGAGCTACACCCCGACGATTCGCGACCGGGCGATCCTGCCGGTACGGGGAACGCGCACCGCCTGGCTCAAGGCGAAGGCTGCACGATTCCCGTTCCGTCAGGTATTGCGCCCGACCGAGAAGGCCGCGAAGTCTATCAGAGATTCGCGAAACGCCGAATCCGCGAGCGGTGACAGGGCGTCCCGGGCGCAGGTTGCCGCCTCGTTCGCGCGCGACCGCGCGTGTTCGAGCGACCCGCAGGAGCGCAGGATGCGCAGCACCTCCGGCAGGCGCTCGACCCGCCCGTGCTCGATCGCCTCGCGCAGCAGCACGCGATCGGCGGCGTCCGCGTGCGCGAGCGCGTGGATGAGCGGCAAGGTGGGCTTGCCCTCGGCCAGGTCATCGCCCAGGTTCTTGCCGATCGCATCGCGCTCGCCGGAATAGTCGAGGACATCGTCGATCAGCTGGAAGGCCGTGCCCAGTTGCATCCCGTAGGCGGCCAGCGCCTCCTCCACGTCGCGCGGTGCGCCCGCCAGCACCGCGCCCAGCCGGGCGGAGGCCTCGAACAGCTTGGCCGTCTTCGACCGCACCACCCGCAGGTACTCGGCCTCGCCCAGGTCGGGGTTGCGCGTGCCCAGCAGCTGCAGCACCTCGCCCTCGGCGATCACGTTGGTGGCATCGGCCAGGATCTCCAGCACCCGCAGGTCGCGCACGCCGACCATCATCTGGAACGCCCGCGAATAGATGAAGTCGCCCACCAGCACCGAGGCGGCGTTGCCGAAGCGAGCGTTGGCCGTGGCGCGACCTCGCCGCAAGGCCGACTCGTCGACCACGTCGTCGTGCAGGAGGGTCGCGGTGTGGATGAACTCGACGACCGCGGCGATCTCCAGCCGCGCCGCGCCTCGATACCCGCAGGCGCCGGCGGCCAGCAGGACCAGCGCCGGGCGCAACCGCTTGCCGCCGCCGCCGACCAGATAGGCCGCCACCTCCCGGATCAGCGGCACCTCCGAGGACAGACGCTCGGCGATCAGGGCCTCGACGGCCTGCAGGTCGGCCTGGATCAGGCGGGGAACGACGTCGATTGGCATGCGGGGCGAGGGGGCGCTCGGGGCACGCGGAACGCCCGCGGCGGCGGCGAATCGTATCACAGGCCCCCGACCCGGCCTCGAAGGACACCGTGGAGCCTTTGACGAACCCGCCGCGGACAGGTATCATTTCGGGTTCATCTGATTGGAGTTTTCCCATGAGCACTTCCTACGCGGTCATCCAGACCGGCGGCAAGCAGTACCGCGTGAGCGTCGGTGATCAGCTCGACGTCGAGAAGCTGTCGGTGCCGGTGGGCTCCGAAGTCGCGCTCGACCGTGTCCTGATGATCGCCGAGGGCGAGCAGCTGAGCGTCGGCACTCCGCTGGTGGCCGGCGCGGTCGTTCGCGCGACGGTGGTCGGCGAGGGGCGCGGCGAGAAGATCCGCATCTTCAAGATGAAGCGGCGCAAGGGCTATCGTCGCACCCAGGGCCACCGGCAGTCGTACACCCGGGTGCGCATCGACGCGATCGCGGCCTGAGGCGCGAATTCGCGCAGGACAGGACACACGCCCGCCGGGTTGCGTGCGCGGGCTCGGACAGCAGCGAAACGGCCGGCACGGTTTCCGGTGACACGGCCGCCGGACAACGGGAGCAGGACATGGCACACAAGAAAGCAGGTGGCAGTTCGCGCAACGGTCGCGATTCGCAGGCCAAACGACTTGGCGTCAAGCGTTTTGGCGGCGAGGCGGTGAGCGCCGGATCGATCATCGTCCGCCAGCGCGGCACCCGCATGCGCGCCGGCGACAACGTCGGCATCGGGCGCGACCACACCCTGTACGCGCTGGTGCCAGGGCTCGTGCGGTTCGAGATCCGCGGCGAGACCCCGCGCACCACGGTGAGCATCGTCCCCGCCTGAGCGCGCGGTCGGCCGGTGGCACCAGCCCTGCCCCGGCGGCAGGGCTTTTTGTTTGGGGCACCGGGGCGGAACTGTCCATGAAGTTCGTCGACGAAGCGATCATCGAGGTTCACGCCGGCAACGGCGGCGATGGCGTCGCCAGCTTCCGCCGCGAGAAGTACGTGCCGCGCGGCGGTCCCGACGGTGGGGACGGCGGCCGCGGCGGGAGCGTCCATGCGGTGGCCGACCGCAACCTCAACACGCTCGTCGACTTCCGATTCGCCCGCATCCACCGCGCCGGACACGGCGAGCGCGGCATGGGTTCGGACTGCTACGGAGCCGCCGGCCGTGACCTCGAACTGCGGGTACCGGTCGGCACCGTGGTACTCGACGCGGACACCGACGCGCCGATCGCCGACCTCGCCCGCGACGGCGACCGCGCGCTGCTCGCCCGCGGCGGGCGTGGCGGCCTGGGTAACCTGCACTTCAAGTCGAGCGTCAACCGCGCCCCGCGGCAGTGCACGCCCGGCGAGCCGGGCGAATCGCGACGGCTTCGGCTCGAACTGCGGGTACTGGCCGATGTCGGGCTGCTCGGCATGCCCAACGCCGGCAAATCCACCTTCATCCGCGCGGTCTCGGCCGCGCGTCCCAAGGTGGCCGACTATCCGTTCACCACGCTGCACCCGAACCTCGGCGTGGTGCGTGCCGGCGAGGACGAGAGCTTCGTGATCGCCGACATTCCCGGCCTGATCGAAGGCGCGGCCGACGGCGCCGGGCTCGGCCACCAGTTCCTTCGTCACCTCAAGCGCACAGGCCTGCTGCTGCACGTGGTTGACGCGGCCGACCCCACCGCCGATCCGGTGCAGTCGGTGCGGGTGCTCGAGCGCGAGCTGCGCCGCTACGACGAGGCGCTCGCCGAAAAGCCGCGCTGGCTGGTGCTCAACAAGATCGACGCGTTACCCGCAGGCGAAGCCGAGCGGCTGCTCGCCACGATGGTGCGGCGCCTGCGCTGGAAGGGGCCGGCCTGGGCGATCTCCGCGGTCGCCGGCACCGGCTGCCCGGCGCTGATCCGTGCGATCCAGAACCACCTCTCGGCCGCGCGCGCGACCGAGGCCCCCGCCGCCTCCGGACCGGGCGCCGAGCAATGAGCACGCCGCTTGCCCGGGCGCGCCGGCTGGTGGTGAAGGTCGGCAGCAGCCTGGTCACCAACCGCGGCCAGGGGCTGGATCGCGGCGCCCTCGCGCGCTG
>JBIPNU010000242.1:0-4769 GCA_044370615.1 Burkholderiales bacterium | reverse complement strand
CCGGTGCGGTGGTGTCCGAGCAGCTTCGGGTCTTCCGGGTCGGCGAGATCCCAGATCAGGAAGCCCTCCCCGAACGGCTGCCCGGGCTGGTCGCCCCAGCCGGGCATGATCCGCTCCATCGAGGTGATCATCTTCCCGTCGGCGATCTGCACCTGCAGCGTCCAGGTGTTGGGCGTGCCCTCGACGTAGCGCACGAAGCGGGGGCGGGCCGGATCGGTCACCTCGACGATGGAGAAGCCGCTGCACCAGAACTGCGCGGTGTACAGGTACCAGCGCTCGGTCGCGCCGCTGCCGGCGCGATGCAGCGCCATCTTGAAGCCGGGCCGACCCTGCAGGTCGGTGTAGCCGATCGCCTCGAAGCCCTTGCTGTAGGCGCGGCCGGACGGCAGCGGATCCGGGGTCATGACTATCTCCTGTGCAGTACGGCGTGAGCGTGGTTGCGGCGCGGTGGCGCCGGCCGCTGGCGCGGGGGCGCAGCGACCGCGGGCGGTCAGTCGAGGGTGACGCCCAGCTTGCGCCCGAGCGCGCCCCAGCGCTTTGCCTCCTCGCGGATCAGCGCGGCAAAGGCTTCGGGCGTGTTCCCGACCGGCTCGTTGCCCTGCTCGATCATGCCGCGCTCGACCTCGGGCCTGCGCAGGATGGCCACCATCTCGCGGTGCAGGGTCTGGATGATCGGACGCGGGGTCTTCGCCGGGGCGAGGAAGCCGTACCAGACCACCGAGTCGAAGCCGGGCAGGCCAGCCTCGGCGATGGTCGGGACCTCGGGCGCGGAGAGTGCCCGCTTCGTGCCGCCGGTGGCGAGCAGGCGTAGCCGCCCGGCCTTCACGTGCGGCATGGTGGTGAAGATGTTGGCGAGCGCGAACTGGATCTCGTTCTGCATGAGCGCGGTCATGATCGGCGCCACGCCCTTGTAGGCGACATGGGTGGTGCGGATCTCCGCCATCGCCGCGAAGCGCTCGGTCATCAGGTGCGGCGCGCTGCCCGGGCCCGACGAGCCGTAGTTGAGCTTGCCCGGGTTCGCTCGCGCGTAGGCGATGAACTCGCGCAGGCTGTTCGCCGGCACCGACGGGTGAGTCAGCAGCACGAGCGGCGATTGCACTGCGAGCGTGATCGGCGCGAAGTCGTTGATCGGGTCGTACGGCAGCTTCGCGAACAGTTCCGCGCTCATCGCATGCGTGGAGAACACGGTGAGGAGGGTATGCCCGTCGGGCGCCGCCTTGGCGACCAGGTCGGTGCCGACCACGCCGGAGGCCGCGGGGCGGTTGTCCACCACGAACATCTGGCCGAAGCGCTCGGTGAGATGGGCGCTGAACAGGCGGCCGACCGCATCCGATCCTCCGCCTGGCGCCAGCGGCACGATGACCCGTACCGGCCGGGCAGGGTAAGTGGCCTGGGCGCGGGCGCTCGAGGCGGCGAGCGGCGAGAGCGAGGCGAGCGGGGCGGTGGCGGCGAGTGCCGCACCGCCGGCCGCGCGCACCAGGCGGCGACGGGTATTCATCGAGGGTTCCTCCGGGGACACGCGCGCGGTGGAACCGCGCGTCTGGCGGGCGATTCTTCCCGACGCCCCGGGACCCGTCAATCGCGTGACGACGCGAGCGTCGTGAACGGTCACCGGTGTCCGGGAGCCCCTCTCGCCTGTCCGGAGCGCGATCGGCGTGCCGGGCGGACCGGAGCGACGCCAGCCGTCCCCGCGCGCGAAGGTCCGAAGGCGCCGAGCCCGCGGGCGTGGACGGGAGCACGCGGACGCGGGGCCGCCCTGGGGAGCAGGGATCGGGCCGGCGGGGCCGCGTGCGCGGGGATGCCTGCAGCCGCGACCGCGGACATGGCACGCCCGGCGAGCGCGTCGATGCGGATCGTCAGTGGATGCCGGGTGTTCGCCGATGCGGGCCGTCCGCGGATTCGGGCGCTCCGTCGATAGGGGCGCGGACGTACCCGGGTCAGTATGGCCGGCGCATCCCCTTGTCGGTCAGCACCCGTCCGGCACGCTCCTGGCTGTCGGGCGGGCGCAGCCCCGTGCGCAGCAAGCGTTCGAGATCGTGGCGAAGCCCGAGATCGCGGCCGAGGACGGCGGCGCGGCGCAGCAGTTCGTCGCGTTCCGGCTGCGCGGCAGCCGGGCCGGAGAGCACCAGCTTGTTGCCGACGCCTTCGATCGAGATGACCGAGACCTCGCCAAACACATCGAGGTAGGTCCGGACCATGTCGTCGTAGAGCGGGTTGAAGTCCCGATGCCAGAGGTTGCCGACGACCAGTCCTTCGTCGGTCAGCACCGAGCGCACGGCGGCGAGGAACTCGCGGGTGATCAGCGCCGGCGGCGGGGCGCTCGCGCCGTAGGCGTCCAGCACCACCAGGTCGTAGCGCTGCGGTGTCGCCTCGATCCATGCCCGGCCATCGGCCACGTGCAGGCGCAGGCGATCGTCCTCGCGCACGTCGAACAATTCGCGCGCGACCTTGACCACGCCAGGGTCGAGTTCGACCGCGTCGATCACCACGTCGGGCAGGCGATGGTGGAGGAAGCGCGGAATCGAGCCTCCGCCCAGACCGACGACAAGGATGCGGCGCGGCTGTGGCACCCACGCGAGCGCGGCTGGCAGCGCCCGCACGTAGGCGAGTTCGAGGTGGTCGGGGTCTCCAGGCATGACCACGCTCTGTCGCGCGCCGCCTTCGGCGAAGCGCAGCACGCGCAGGCCACGGCTGTCCTCGCTGACGAGCAGCGTCCCGTTGTAGGCCGAGTGTTCGCGGTGGATGAGCCGCTCGCCGGCATGCAGCAGGGTGGCCGTCAGCAGCAGTGCGGCACCGGCGACGATCTTCAGGGTCGCAAGCATGACGGACGATGTCTCCGATCGACGAGTCCGGGCCTGTGTGTACACAGGCCACGGGTCGGCACGCCGATCGGCAGAGCCGTCGACGCTGCCTTTGCATCGGTATGGTAGCGGCCGCCGTGCGGCGGCGAAAGAGGGCCGTGACGGCGCCCCGCGTGTCGAACGAAGCGACGCCCGAAGGAGGCGGCGCATGGGGTCCGGCTGCGGAGAAGGTGTCTTCCATCAGTCACATTGGTCGATTCCGTGTGCATTGTGCAATGCAAATGACGGTGAAACAATAATGCGGCGATCGCTGCCCGGTTCGTCGCCCGGCCTCCCGGCGTGGGCGTGGCCGGGCGTCAGGCGGGTGATGCCCGACCGGCGTCCCGGAGGACTCTCGATGACACGTGCCGTGCGCTGCGCGCCACCTCCGGATCGACGCCTGCACCGGCTCGCGGCCAGCCTGCTGCTGGCCCTGCCCGGCACGGCGGTCGCGACCGGCTGGTTCGTCAACCAGCAGAGCGTGCTCGCGATGGGACGAGCCGGTGCCGGGACGGTCGTCGATCCGCTCGACCCCGCGGCCGCGTACTTCAACCCCGCCGCCCTCGTGTCTCCAGGCGCGAGCCATGCGCCGGGCACCGACGTGTCCCTCGGCGCGCAGGTGCTGATGCCGCGCGCCTCGCTGCGCGATCTCGGCTCGCGGATCGCCACGCCGGCCACCGGCTTTGCGCCCGCTCCCTACCCGGGATCGAACTTCGACAACCCGACCGACCCGACCCCGGTGCCCAACCTGTTCCTCGTGCATCGACTCGACGACGGTCGCACCGCGTTCGCGGCCGGCCTGACCACGCCGTTCGGCCTGGCCTCGACGTTCGGTCCGGAGTGGTTCGGACGCTATGACTCGACCCGGGTGTCGCTCGAGACCCTCAACCTGACCCTGTCGGCCGCACGGCGGCTCGGCGACACGGTGTCGATCGGTGGCGGCATCGACTGGCAGCACGCGCGCACCGACCTGCAGTCGGCCCTTCCCGACCCGTTCGCGGCGCCCACGCCCTCGCCGGCGACCGACGGTCGTTCGCGGCTGCTCGGCAGCGGGACCGGAGTCGGTCTGCACCTGGGGATGAGCTGGGCACCGCGCGCCGACCTGCGGGTAGCAGCCCACTACCGCAGTGGCATCGACATCGCGGTCAGGGGCACCCATACCGTGCAGGGTCTCACCGGCCCACTCGCCGGTGCCAACGGCACGGTCGCGGCGAGCACCGAGCTGCGGATGCCGGCCATGGTCGGGCTGGGGCTGGCCTGGAGCGCGTCGCCGGCCGTCACGCTGAGCGCGCAGATCGACGGGTACGGCTGGGGGCGGTTCGGCGACCTGCGGGTGAGGCTCGCGGATGGCAGCCCGGACATCGTGCGCCCGAGCGGCTATCGCGACGCGGTGGCCGTGTCGCTCGGGCTGGAATGGCGGCGCAGCGAGCACCTCGCGCTGCGGGCGGGCGTTCGCCGCGAGCAGACGCCGACCACCGATGCCTTCCGCGACACCACCTTTCCCGACGGTGCGCGCACCTGGCTGACGGCTGGCGCGAGCCTGCGCCTCGCGCCGCGCTCGACGCTGGACCTCTCGCTCAAGCACGCGATGTTCGACGACGGTCGCATCGATCTCGCGCGAAGCTTTTACGGCGGCCTGGTCAGCGCGAGCGTGGTCGGAGTCGCCCGCCAGCCGTCGGTGACCACACTGGGGGCGGCCTGGCGCCACCGCTTCTGAGCCGGTCCGCCCCGCGCGGGCGGGCGGCCGGCGATGGTCGGCCGATCGGTGGCGCAGACCGGCTCGGCCGGGACACGTCAGGACAGGTCGGGCCCGGTCGGGTGCCACCGGCTGCCGCGGGCGAGTCGTCCGCTCCGCGGGATCCCGGGGCATCCGGCCGCAGCGCGGGGGCGCGAACCCGCTGCGGGATCGCCGCGCCGCGACCGGCCGAT
>JBIPNU010000310.1:0-4097 GCA_044370615.1 Burkholderiales bacterium | reverse complement strand
CCTGGCGAAGGCCCGCCCGGGTGAACTCAACTACGCCACCGCAGGCACGGGCAGCATCATCCATTTCGCTGCCGAGGCGCTTGCCGCCAGCGCCGGTATCGACATCGCCCATGTGCCGTACAAGAGCGCGACGCCGGCGGTGACCGACCTGGTCGGCGGCCATGTCCAGATGATGATCGTGAGCCTGCCCTCGGTCTGGCCGCAGGTGAAGGCTGGCCGGCTGCGCTCGCTCGCGCTGAGCACGGCAAAGCGGTCGGCGTTCGCACCCGAGATGCCGATCATCGCCGACACCGTGCCGGGCTACGAGGCGGGCCAGTGGTGGGGCATGCTGGCCCCGGGCAAGACGCCTCCCGACGTGGTGCGCAAGCTCAACGGCGAACTCAACCGTATCCTCGCCTCGGAAGACATGCGCCCACGGTTGGCCGACCAGGGTGCAGAGCCGGTGCTGATGACGCCCGAAGCGTTCACCGAGTACGTCCGCGCCGAGATCACCAAGTGGCGCAGGATCGCCCAGGATCGCAACATCAAGCCCTGATCCACCTCGGCACATCCGAAGGAGACTCCGCAATGACCGCAACACCGAACGCGCCGCAAGGCCCGTCGATCCCCAACCCGGCAAAGGATCGCCTGCTCGCCGGCGAGGTCGTGCTCGGCATGAACGTGCGCATCGTGCGCTCGGGCGACATTGCCCGCATCGCGAAGACCACCGGCCACGACTTCATCTTCATCGACATGCAGCACTCGCTGTATTCGGTCGAGACCATCGGCCACATCGCCCAGGTCGCGCTCGCGATCGGCGTCACGCCGATGGTGCGCGTGCGCAGCGTCGATGACCCGGACACCTCGGTGCTGCTCGACAACGGCGTGACCGGCATCGTCTTTCCGGACGTCAACAACGCTGACGAGGCTCGCCGCGCGGTCGCGCGCTGCCGCTTCCCGCCAGTGGGCCGGCGTTCGGTCGGCGGTGGCTATCCCATGTTCGACTACCGGCCGACCTCGACTGCCGACGCGGTGCCGGTACTCGACCGCGCGGTGCTCACCGTCTGCATGATCGAGACGCGCGAGGGGCTCGAGAATGTCGAAGAGATCGCCGCGGTCGACGGCTTCGACGTGCTGCACGTGGGCTCGAACGACCTGCTGGCGGCCATCGGCCTGCCTGGCCAGTTCGGCTGCCCGCAGCATCTGGCGGCACTCGACCGGGTCATCGCCGCCGCCAAGGCCAACGGCAAGATCGCCGGGGTCGGTGGCGACCGCAACCTCGCGCGCCAGGTCGCGTTCATGCTCGCCGAAGGCACGCGCGTCACCACCGAACTGCGCAAGGCGCTGGGCTGATCCGGGGCAGGCTACCGTGGCCGGCGATGCTGCCGGTCTGGCCAACAGCCTGACCTGGCCAGCCTGGCCTGCCCGGCACGGGGTTCAGAACCCGAACAGCGCCTTCGGGTTGTCGACGAGGATCCGGTGCCGGGTCGCTTCATCCGGCGCCCAGCGCAGCAACAGGTTGAACAGCTGGTTGCTGCCCACCTTGTCGGCGAAGGACAGGTGCGGATAGTCGCTGCCCCAGATGATGCGATCGGGCGCGGTGGCGATCAGCGCCTGCGCGATCGGATCGGCGTCGCCGAAGCCGGGCGTCTCCGACATCCGGTAGACGCCGGTGAGTTTCACCCAGGTGCGGCCCGGGCCGTTCTCCAGCAGGTCGAGGAAGGCGCGGAAGCCCGCGGTGTCCGGTCCGTCCTTGGCGAGGAACAGCCCCATGTGCGCGATGGTGTGCTGCGAGCGCAGCGCGCGCAGCGTGGGCAGCAACTCGTGCGTGCACCAGCCCGGCGTGAGGAAGTCGATCTGCCAGCCGCGCTCGGACAGCCGCGCGTCCAGCCGCTCGATGCGCGGCAGCAGGGTCTGCGTGAAGCCGGCCTCGAACGGCTTGATCGGGCGCACGTTGAGCCGCACGCCGCGCACGCCGATCGCGTGCAGGCGGTCGAGTTCCGCGTCGGGCACGTGCTCGTCGACGTCGACGATGCCGCGGCAGGGCAGGGTGATCTGCGCCATCGCGTCGAGCATGCAGGCGTTGTCGCGACCGTAGGCGCTGGGCTGCACGAACACGAAGCGCTCGAAGCCGTTGGCCTGCGCATGGGCGAGGTAGTCCTCCAGCGGGGCCAGTGGCGGCGCGTAGCGCAGTTCGTCGCCGTACGGATAACGCTCGGCCGGACCGAACACGTGGAAGTGGGCATCGCAGGCGCCGGCGGGGGCACGGAAGCGGGCGGGCTCGTCCTGGTAAAGGCTCATGGGGTCCTCGGTGGGAGTGCAGTGCCCGCGGGCGGCGGGCGGTGGTGAAGAAGGCGAGCGGGTCGGGCGGGTGAGGGTGCGCCGGTGCTCATCGAGCGAGTCCGGCAAGGCGGGAGTCGACGCGAGGGGCCGGGTGGATCGGTCGGGTCATGCGGGGCAGCCGGGTCGGCTGGGGCAGGCAGGGTTGCCGGGGCAACCGGGGCAGCCGGGGCAGGCAGGGAAGGGGCAGGCCGTGAAGGGGCAGCGCAGGGCAGGGGCAGGCAGGGAAGGGGCGGCGCAGGGAAGGGGCAGGCAGGGAAGGGTCGGCGCCGGGCTGGGCAGGTCAGGGCACGGCCCTGCGGGTCGGGTGGGTCAGGTCGGGTCAGCGGGGTCGGGCGGAAGCCGGGTCGATCAGGGACAGGCGGGGCCGGGTGGATCAACGCGGCTCAGCGCGCGGCCGGAGTCGGCGGAGGCGGGCGGCGGGTGATCGAGTGCTCGGCCCCGCGACCCAGTGCCGGCGGCACCGGGCGCCAGCACAGCGCGCGCACCTCGCCGAACTCGTGCGGCAGCCGCTGCCAGCTCTCGCCGGCATCGAGGCTGCGGAACAGCTGCCCGAGGTTGGTGCAGACGAAACGCAGCGCCGGCTCCGAGGGATGCGCGGCCACGCACCAGGGCGTGCTGTTGAGCGGGCCGGGCAGTTCGACCGTCTCCCAGCCGAGACCGCCATCACGGCTGCGCCAGAGCCGGCCCGTCGACCCCGGCGGCCCGTTGCCGTTGGTCATCCACAGCGTGCGCGGGTCGGCCGGGTCGGCGACGATCGCGCGCATGTACTGCCACGGGGTGTCGAGCGGGTGCAGCGCCCAGGTCTCGCCGTTGTCGTGGCTCAGGTGCAGGCCGTAGTTGGTGGTGGCCAGCACCCGCTTGCGACCTGAGTCATCGCGCGACACCGCCACCCCGTGCACGTCGGCCGAGGCGAGCCCGCGATCGAGCGCCGCCCACGTGAGCCCGCGATCGGTGCTGCGGAAGATGCCGCCGATCTCCACGCCGGCCCACACCGTGTCCTCGTCGATCGGGTCGAACAGGATCTGCGTGACCCGGGTCGGGCCCCTCACGATCTCGGAGAAGTCGCGCAGCCCCGGCGCGTCCAGCCGCTGCCAGCTCGCCCCCGCATCCGGCGAGCACCAGAAGCCGGCCGGTCGGGTACCGCAGAGCAGGCGCGAGGGATCGCGCGGGTCGATCGCCACCGACCAGATGTCGCTCATCGGCGAGTCGATCGCGCTCCAGCGCAGCGTGGTCTCGTCGAAGCGGTAGAGACCGTGGTCGGTGCCGGCGTACAGGTAGCGAGGCAGCGCCGGGTGGCAGGCGAAGCTCCACACCCGCGCCTCGAGGTACATCCCCGAGTGGCTGTTCGGATGCACCCAGGTCTCGCCCAGGTCGGCGGAAAACCATGCCGAGTGGCCGGCGGTGCCGGCGTAGACCTGCACGCCCGCTTGCGCGAGCGCTGCCGGGTCAGGCCGCGACATCGGCGCCCATCCGCTCGACGACCTGCCACGCGGTCGCGCGGATCGACGAGGACACCGGGCAGGGGTGGCGCGACTGCAGGTCGGCGAGGATCGCGTGCGTGGGCAACTGCGAGCAGCCGATGAACAGCGCGTCGCAGCCCCTGCCTTCGCGAGCCATCAGCGCGTCGGCGCGCTCGGCCACCTGCGCGGCGGTGATGCGGCCCAGTTCGTCCACGCCGGCGGCGCGGAACGTGGACAGCGCCTGCACCTCGATGGAAGCGACGCCGAGGAACTGCGCGAGCTGCGCGTTCACCGAATCGGAATAGGGCGTGACCA
>JBIPNU010000569.1:0-2503 GCA_044370615.1 Burkholderiales bacterium | reverse complement strand
ACTGCAGGCTCATCGCATCACTCCCTTGGATGTAGGAACCGAACGGGCCTTCCCCGTCGGGGCGAGATTTCACCTTGATCGGCTTGCGGCTGCTCGCTTCAGCCACCACTTCCGAGGCCGTGATCCGCCCGCCGCTGGCCAGTTCGACTTCGGTGCCCCAGCGCGCGGGCACGTAGCCGACCTTCACCCAGTGGTTGACCACTGCGCGGTCGACCTGAAGCCGCCGGGCCACCTCGGCCTGCGACCCGAACATCTCGACCAGCCGCTCCGCACAGTTCATCGACCCCTCCCCACGGTCACCGGCTCCGCCGGAAACCCCCTGGATTCCAGGAGCCGCGAAATCTAGCTCGTCAAATACAGTTTGACAAGATCGCCCGGGCTGTCCGGTCCCGGCCCTCGCCACCGGTGGTCTGCCGCCCGCCCGCGTGCTAGCGTGCGCCCCTCCGGGCCATCGCCGCCGACCGAGCGCGCGGAGCCCTGACCGGAGGCTTCCATGAGTCGATGCCACGCGGCGGCGCGCCGTTCCCGGACCGTCGCCCGACGGACCCACCCAGCCCTTCGGCTCGGGAGCCTGCTGGTGGCCACCGCTGCGCTGGCCGCAGCCGTCGCCACGCGCGAGGCCGGCGCACAGGGCTGGCCAGCACGCTCGCTGCGGATCGTCGTGCCCTTCGCCCCCGGGGGACCGAACGACATCCTCGGCCGGCTCGCCGGCCAGAAGTTCCAGGATGCCTGGGGCCAGCCGGTGATCATCGACAACCGCCCGGGCGGCGGGACGGTGATCGGCACCGACCTGGTCGCCAAGGCTGCGCCCGACGGCTACACGCTCCTGGTCGTATCCACCACGACCGCGACCAACCCCAGCCTGGTGCGCAAGCTGCCCTACGACACGATGCGCGACCTCGTGCACGTGATCCTGATGGCCTCCTCGCCCAACGTCCTGGTCGCGCACCCGTCGCTGCCAGCGCGCACCGTGGAGGAACTGGTCCGCCTGGCGAAGGCGCGCCCGGGCCAGATGGCCTATGGGTCGGGCGGCAATGGCACCTCGACCCATCTCGCCGGGGAACTGCTGCGCCTGCGGGCAGGCATCGACATGGTGCACGTGCCGTACAAGGGCGCGAGTCCGTCGACCCACGCGCTGCTCTCCGGGGAGGTCGCCTGGATGTTCGGGTCGGTGTTGCCGATGCTGCCGCACATCCAGTCGGGCCGGCTGCGCGCGCTGGCGGTGAGCAGCGATCGCCCCGCCGCCGCGCTGCCCGGCGTGCCGCCGGTCGCGACGAGTTTCCCCGGCTTCGAGGCGAGTCCCTGGCACGGGCTGTCGGCCCCGGCGGGTACCCCGCGCGAGATCGTCGCTCGACTGAACCAGGAGGTCTCCCGATTCATGAACGAGTCCGGGGTGCGCGAGCGGCTCGCGCGCGAGGGAACGGAAGTGCGCACCAACACCCCCGAGCAGTTCGAAGCCTTCATGGCCGCGGAGATCGCGAAATTCGCGAAGGTCATCCGCGCCGCGGGCATCCAGCCCCAGTAGCCCGGCCTGCCGCCGCCCCCCTGCAGTTCGCCCGCGCGCTCCGCAACGCACGGGCACCGATCCGACCGAGCGAACACTCCAGGAGCCGTCGTCCGATGCCCGCCCAGCCCTTCGATCCCCGCGGCGTGATTCCCGCCTGTCTGCTGCCCTTCCATCCGGATCTGTCGATCGACGAGGCCGCCTACCGCAGCCACCTGCGCGACATCGCGGCGGTGCCCGGGCTGTCGGCGATCACGGTCAACGCGCATGCGACCGAAGTGGCCTCCTGCACGTTCGAGGAACAGCAGCGCGTGCTCGCGATCACCCTGGATACGCTGGGCGACCGCCTGCCGGTGGTCAACGGCGTATACGCCGACGGCAGCCTGGAGGCTGCGCGACTTGCGCGGGCCGCCGCTGCCGGGGGCGCCTCCGCGCTGCTGGTCTTCCCGCCCAACCCGCTGGCGCTCGGGGCTGCCAGCCGACCGGAGATGGTGATCGCCCACTTTCGCGCGATCGCCGAGGCTACGGACCTTCCGCTGATTGCCTTCCAGTACCCGCTCGCCAGCGGGCTCGGGTATCCGGTGGACACCCTGCTGCGCCTGCTCGACGAGGTGCCGCAGGTCCGCGCGATCAAGGACTGGTGCAATCAGGTCATGCAGCACGAGCGGCAGGTGCGGCTGCTGCAGTCGCGACCGCGCCCGGTGCACGTGCTGAGTACCCACAGTTCCTGGCTGTTCAGTTCGCTCGTGCTCGGCTGCAACGGGCTGTTGTCGGGTTCGGGCAGCGTGATCGCCGACCTCCAGGCCGCCCTGTTCGAGGCCGTTCAGGGCAACGACCTCGCGCGTGCGCGGCGGCTGAACGACCGGATCTGGCCGCTCGCGCAGGCGTTCTATGCCGACCCCTTCGTCGACATGCACAACCGCATGAAGGAAGCGCTGGTGATGCTCGGGCGCATCCCGTGCGCGGCCGTGCGACCGCCGCTGGTGAAGGTGAGCGAAG
>JBIPNU010000536.1:0-2609 GCA_044370615.1 Burkholderiales bacterium | reverse complement strand
GATCGACCTCGAACGCTGACCGGGGCGGGGTACCCGCGAACCGGGGCGATCAGGCGTCGGATCGGGACGCCACGCCCGCCGCGGAGGCCGGATGCAGGGCGATCGGAACCGCGACGCGCGCCGGGTCCGCCGGCCGCGCGGCGTTCGCGATGGCCGCCTCGAGCTCGGGGTCGACGTCGAAGGCTGCATCCGCGTCGAGGCCGGCCCGGCCACCGACGCCATGGGCGGTGGCGGCCGCGAAGTCGAACAGGCCGCGGTCGAGCAGGTGCGAGGGCACGACCTGCGTGAGGCTTCGGAACATGGTCTCCACCCGCCCCGGATGGCGCCGCTCCCACTCGCGCAGCATGGCCTTGACCTGCTTGCGCTGCAACGTCTCCTGCGAGCCGCACAGGTCGCAGGGGATGATCGGGAAGGCCTGCAGCCGCGCCCACTGCTCGAGGTCGGCCTCTTCCACATAGGCGAGCGGCCGGATCACCACATGCCGGCCGTCATCGGACACGAGCCGCGGCGGCATCGCCTTGAGCTTGCCGCCGAAGAACAGGTTGAGGAAGAAGGTCTCGAGGATGTCGTCGCGATGGTGGCCGAGCGCGATGCGGGTGGCGCCGATCTCCGAGGCCACGCGGTAGAGCACCCCGCGCCGCAGCCGCGAGCAGAGCGAGCACATCGTTCGCCCCTCGGGGATCACGCGCTTGACGATGGAGTAGGTGTCCTGCACCTCGACCCGGAAGGGCACGCCCCGCGCGCGCAGGTAGTCGGGCAGCACATGCTCGGGGAAGCCCGGGTGTCGCTGGTCGAGGTTGACCGCGACGATCTCGAAGTCGACCGGCGCCCGCTCGCGCAGGGTGAGCAGGATGTCGAGCAGCCCGTAGCTGTCCTTGCCTCCCGACAGGCAGACCATCACGCGGTCGCCCGCCTCGATCATCCGGTAGTCGGCGATCGCCTGGCCCACCAGCCGGCAGAGGCGTCGCTCGAGCTTGATGCCTTCGCGCCGCTCGCGATCGCGCGCCCGGGCGCCCGTTGCCGCGCGAGGTGCCTCGACGCCCGGCAGCGCGGCCGGTTCAGATATGGACATTGCGCCCCCCGTCGACCGCCAGCACCTGCCCGGTGACATACGGGGCCTCCTGCACGAAGAAAGCCACCGCGCGCGCGATGTCGTCGGGATCGCCCACGCGCTTGAGCAGGCTGGAGTTGACGATGCGCTGGCGCGCGATCTCGTCCTGCCATTCCGCATCCTCGGGCCACATGATCGCGCCGGGCGACACGCCATTGACGCGCACCTCGGGGCCGAGTTCGCGGGCGAGCGAGCGGGTGAGGGCGAGCAGGCCGCCCTTGGCCGCGTTGTAGACGAGGTAGTTCTTGAGAGGTCGCTCGGCGTGGATGTCGATCACGTTGACGATGCACCCCTGCCGGCGGCGCAGGTGCGGCGACGCAGCCTGAGACAGGAACAGCGGCGCCTTGAGGTTGGTGCCCACGAGGTCGTCCCACGCCTGCTCGGTGATCTCGCCCACGGGCGTGGAGTAGAAGCTCGACGCGTTGTTGATCAGGACGTCGATGCCACCGAAACGCTCGACGGTGTCGGCCACCAGCGAGGCCGCGGCTCCGGCGCGCAGCAGGTCGGCGCGCACGAGCGCGACCGAATCCGGGCGCTTCGCGTTGAGTTCGTCCTGCAGCGCGCGGGCATCGTCGGCCGAACTGCGGTAGTGGACCATGAGGTCGGCGCCCGCTGCGTGCAGGCGACGGCAGATCGCGGCTCCCACCCGCTTCGCCCCACCCGTGATCAGGACCACCCGCGCGCCCATGCCATCCCCCGGCTCAAGGTGGCGAATAGTAACGCGCGAGACCGGCCCGCCCGCCACCGCCCGGGCTGCCCCATGCGTGCCCGAACCAGCCGCTGGGCAAACCGCACCCCGGTCGGCAGCATGGGCCGCGCGCCTGTGATCCAATCGGCGCTCCGCGACGTCGGCGAGACTGCGGGGTCGCGGGCTCGCGTCCGGTGAAGACCATGACCGCCGTTCGCGATGCGCCACCCCGGCTCGGTTCGTCGCGACCGACCTGCCCGCCCCGGCGCTGGCGGCCGACCGCCTCGGCGGGGTTCGCGCAAACCGAACCGGGCACTCCGCCCCCCGCGCCATTCGGATCCGCATGACTCGCCCGCCGGCCTGACCCGGCGCGAACCGATGACCTCCACGCTCAGACCGCTCTGCGCCCTGCCTGCCCCCGACGCCGATGCGGCCCGCGCGTCCGCCCGCCTGGTCGAGCGGATCGGCGGGGAGATCGATGCGGCCGGCGGCATGATCGGCTTCGACCGGTTCATGTCGCTCGCGCTCTACGAACCCGGCGTGGGCTACTACGCGGGCGGCGCGCACAAGTTCGGCGCCGGGGGCGATTTCACCACCGCCCCGGAACTCTCCCCCCTCTTCGGCCAGACGCTGGCGCGCACGCTCGCACCGGTCCTTGCAGCCACCGCAGGCGCGCGACGGGAAGCCGGCGACGAGATCGGCGTGCTCGAACTGGGCGCGGGGACCGGCCGGCTCGCCTGCGATCTCCTCGACGGGCTCGCGGCGCTGGACGCTCCGCCGGCGAACTACGCGATCCTCGAGGTGTCGCCC
>JBIPNU010000129.1:0-6458 GCA_044370615.1 Burkholderiales bacterium | reverse complement strand
CGCTGTATGCAGTGATCGCCGAGGACGTTCTGCTCGGCGAGGTGGCGCTTGCCCTGCTGCGCGCGCGCGCGCGCGCCGAGGGTTGCTCCGAGCGCGTGGTGCTCACCGTCGAGGGAGGGTTCGACTGGGAGAGCCTCGCCGCGGCCGGCCGCTCGCTGTCGCTGTTCGCCACGCGGCGCCTGCTCGAACTGCGCATCCCGAATGGACGTCCCGGGCGGGAGGGCGCCAAGCGACTGCAGGCGCTCGCGGCGCGCCCGCCCGAAGACACGGTGACGGTGATCGCGCTGCCGGCGATCGACTGGCGCGCGCGCAAGTCCGCGTGGGTCGCGGCGCTGGAGTCCGGCGGAGTGCTGGTCGAGGCGCGGACACCCCCGCGCGAGTCGTTGCCGGGTTGGCTCGCGGCGCGGCTCGCGCGCAACGGGCAGCAGGTCGACGCCGACACGCTGGAGTTCCTTGCCGACCGGGTGGAAGGCAACCTGATGGCGGCAGCGCAGGAAGTCGAGAAGCTCGCGCTCGCCTGGCCGGCGGGCCGGCTCTCCTCCGAGCAGGTGCGTGGCGCGGTGCTCGATGTCAGCCGCCACGACCCGTCCGCTCTGGGGCTGGCCATCATTGCCGGCGATCGCGAGCGGGTGGTGCGCATGATCGACGGCCTGCGGGCCGAGGGCGCGCCGCTGCCGCTGGTGATGTGGGGCGTCGCCCAGGAACTGCGCCGGATCGCCGGCGCGCAGGAGGTGCTGGCCCGCGGCGGCGGACAGGCGGCGGCGATGCGCGAGGCAGCCGCCTTCCGGGAGCGGGAAGCACCGGTCCGCCGCGCGCTCGAGCGCATCGACCTGCGTCGCGCCCGGCGCGGGCTGCGGCTGGCGGCGGAGATCGACCGCGCCGCCAAGGGACTGGGACGGCGCGACCCGTGGGTGCTGCTGACCGAGCTCGCGCTGCGCATGAGCGCGGCGCCGGCGGCTCGGCGCAGCGCCTCGCAGGCCCGGCGGGGTGGTGAAACCGGATAGACTTCCGCGCATGGACATGCGCACCTACATGAGCGGCATCGGTCGTGCCGCGCGGCAGGCGGCTCGTGCGATCGCCAGGGCGGATACCGCGGCGAAGAACCGCGCGCTGCTGTGCGCCGCCGACGCGGTCGAGCGCGACTCGGCCCGGCTGCTCGAGGCCAATGCGCGCGACGTGGCGGCGGCGCGTGCCGCAGGGCTCGAGGCCCCGATGGTCGACCGACTGACGCTCACGCCCCGCGCGGTGGCGACCATCGCCGACGGCCTGCGCCAGGTCGCGGCGCTGCCCGACCCGGTGGGCGAGATCACCGACCTGCGCGCCCGGCCCTCCGGCATCCAGGTGGGTCGCATGCGGGTGCCGCTGGGCGTGATCGGCATCATCTACGAGTCGCGCCCCAACGTCACCGCGGAGGCGGCCTCGCTGTGCCTGAAGGCGGGCAACGCCGCGGTGCTGCGGGGTGGCTCGGAGGCGGTGTACTCGAACCAGGCGATCGCCCGATGCGTGCACGAGGGCCTGAACTCTGCGGGCCTGCCGGCCGAGACGGTGCAGGTCCTGGAGGTCACCGACCGCGCGGCGGTGGGCGAGATGATCTCGATGCCCGAGTACATCGACGTGATCGTGCCGCGAGGCGGCAAGGGGCTGATCGAGCGCATCGCCCGCGAGGCGCGGGTGCCGGTGATCAAGCACCTCGACGGCGTCTGCCACGTCTACATCGACGACGGCGCCAACCTGGACCACGCCTGCGCGATCGCCGACAACGCGAAGACGCAGCGCCTGTCCACCTGCAACACGATGGAGACGCTGCTCGTCGCCCGTTCGATCGCGCCCGCGGTGCTGCCGCGGCTCGCGCGCATCTATGCCGCAAAGGGGGTGGAGCTTCGCGGAGACGACGAGGCGCGCGCGATCGTGCCCGACATGAAGGTCGCCACCGAGGACGACTGGGCCGCGGAGTACCTCGATGCCATCCTCGCGGTGCGGGTGGTCGACGGGCTGGAGGCGGCGATCGACCACATCGCCCGCTACGGCTCCCAGCACACCGATGCGATCGTCACCGAGGACTGGTCGCGCGCGCGTCGCTTCCTGCGCGAGGTCGATTCCAGTTCGGTGATGGTGAACGCCTCCACGCGCTTTGCCGACGGTTTCGAGTATGGCCTGGGCGCGGAGATCGGCATTTCCACCGACCGGCTGCATGCGCGCGGCCCGGTCGGACTCGAAGGATTGACCAACCAGAAGTGGATCGTGCTCGGAGACGGGCAGGTCCGCGGCTGAACGGCGGAGGACGGACTCGCGATGGCAGCCCCGATTCAGGTGAAGGTCCCGGACGTGGGGGACTTCAAGGATCTGCCGGTCATCGAGATCATGGTGAAGCCGGGCGATCGCGTCTCGCGCGAGGATCCGCTGGTCACGCTCGAGTCGGACAAGGCGACCATGGACGTCCCGTCGCCGGCCGACGGCGTGGTGCGCGAGGTGGCGGTCAAGGTGGGTGACCGGGTCTCCGAGGGCAGCCTCGTGCTGATGCTCGAGCCGGCCGAAGCCGTCGCAGCCTCCGCGGGAGCCCCCGTGGCATCCCCGGCGGTCGCGGTTCCCCCGGCCGCGACGGCGGCCGCACCGTCACCGGCCGCGACGGCGGCCGCATCGTCACCGGCCGCGGCTGCAGCCGTATCGTCCCCAGCGGTCCCGGCCCCGATCACGGGCGAGCCGGCCGATCTCGACTGCGACGTGCTGGTGCTGGGCGCGGGTCCCGGAGGCTATTCGGCCGCCTTCCGCGCGGCCGACCTCGGGCGACGCGTGATCCTGGTCGAGCGCTACCCGACGCTGGGAGGCGTGTGCCTCAACGTCGGCTGCATCCCGTCCAAGGCGCTGCTGCACGTGGCCGCGGTCATCGACGAGGCGCAGCACTTTGCCCAGCTCGGGGTGACGTTCGGCGCCCCGACGATCGACCTCGCGCGACTGCGCGAGCACAAGTCGAAGGTCGTGGGCAAGCTCACCGGAGGGCTCGCGGCGATGGCCCGCGCGCGGCAGGTCACGGTGCTGCGCGGGGTCGGCCGCTTCCTCGACGCGAACCGGGTCGAGGTCGAGGAGACCGGCGGCGAGGCGGCCGCGCCCACCGGCGCTCGCACCGTGGTGCGCTTCGCGAGCGCGATCGTCGCGGTGGGCAGCCAGCCGGTGCGCCTGCCGTTCCTGCCGGATGACCCGCGCATCGTCGACTCCACCGGGGCGCTCGCGCTCGCGCAGGTGCCCGGGCGCATGCTGGTGATCGGCGGGGGCATCATCGGGCTGGAGATGGGCACGGTGTACTCCACGCTGGGCGCGCGGCTCGATGTCGTCGAGATGCTCGACGGGCTCATGCCGGGCGCCGACCGCGACCTGGTGCGGGTCTGGCAGAAACTGAACGAGCCGCGCTTCGACCAGGTAATGACCGGCACCCGTACGGTGGCGGTCGAGGCGAAGCCCGACGGCCTGTACGCGAGCTTCGAGGGCGCTCGCGCGCCGGTCGGCCCGCAGCGCTACGACATGGTTCTCTCCTCGGTCGGTCGCGCGCCCAACGGCGGGCGCATCGCGGCCGAGCGCGCCTGCATTGCGGTCGATGCCCGAGGCTTCATCGCGGTCGATCGCCAGATGCGCACGAACGTGCCGCACATCCACGCGATCGGCGACGTGGTCGGGCAGCCGATGCTCGCCCACAAGGCCGTGCACGAGGGACATGTTGCCGCGGAGGCCGCCTGTGGCCTGAAGAGCTTCTTCGATGCGCGGGTGATTCCGTCGGTGGCCTATACCGACCCCGAGATCGCCTGGGTGGGTCTCACCGAGGAATCCGCGCGTACGCAGGGCGTCAAGGTCGAGAAGGGGCTGTTCCCGTGGGCCGCGTCCGGCCGCGCGATCGCCAACGGGCGCGACGAGGGGTTCACGAAGCTGCTGTTCGACGCCCAGACCCATCGCATCGTGGGGGGGGGCATCGTCGGCACGCATGCGGGCGACCTGATCGGCGAGGTCGCGCTGGCGATCGAGATGGGCTGTGACGCGGTAGACATCGGGCGCACCATCCATCCGCATCCGACGCTGGGCGAGTCGATCGGACTGGCCGCCGAGGCTGCCGAAGGCGCCTGCACCGACCTGCCGCCGCCGCGGCGTCGCTGATTCGCGGACGAGCCGATGGCCGACTGCGAACTGTGCGCGACCCCGGGTGGCGTGCCGGTCTGGTCCGATGATCGACTGCGCGTGGTGCAGGTGCAAGAGGCGGCGTATCCCGGTTTCCTGCGCGTGATCTGGGACGACCACGTGCGCGAGATGACCGATCTCGACGCGGCGGCGCGGCGCCACCTGCTCGAGGTGTTGCTCGCGGTCGAGGAGGTCCAGCGCGGGCTGCTCGCGCCGGACAAGGTCAACCTCGCCAGCCTGGGCAACCTGACCCCGCACCTGCACTGGCACGTGATTCCCCGCTACCGCGGCGATCCGCATTTTCCGGACCCGGTCTGGGCGCCCTCGCGCGGGGGGCGGCCGCGCGAACTGCCGATGGCTCCGGCCGATTACCGCGCGGCGGTGGCGCTCGCGCTCGCGCGACGCTGGCCGTCCTGAGGGGCGCAGCGATCAGCCGGCCACGACTTCGGCCGGCGGCGCGGCGGTGGTCTGCGCCGGTGAGCAGGCGCGTCGCGGCGGGAATACCGCGGTGAACGTGCTGCCCTGGCCCGGCGCGCTCTCTACCTCGAGGCGGGCCTGGTGGTGCGACAGCGCGTACTTGACGATCGCCAGCCCGAGTCCGGTTCCGCCGGTCTCGCGCGAGCGGCTGCGATCGACGCGGTAGAAGCGCTCGGTCAGTCGCGGGATGTGCTCGGGCTCGATGCCGATGCCAGTGTCGCGCACGCTGAAGGCCGCCCCGCCCTCCGCCGTCGGTCGCCAGGCGATGCTCACCCGACCGCCGGCTGGCGTGTAGCGCACCGCGTTGCTGACCAGGTTGGTGAAGGCGCTGCGCAGTTCGTCTTCGGATCCGCTGAGCCAGGGGCCTTCGCATTGCGTGATCGCGATCTCGTGCTGCCCGCCGGACAGCGCCTGCGCGTCGGCGAGCAGCGAGCGGGCCATGGCCGGCACGTCGACCGGCCGTTCGGCGGCCGGTCCGCGAGCGTTCTCCAGCCGAGACAGGGTGAGCAGGTCCTCGACCAGGGTCTGCATGCGCGCGGCCTGGCGGGTCATCAGTTCGAGTGCCCTCCGCTGCATCGCGGGATCCAGGGCTTCGGCGTCGTTCAGCGTCTCGAGGAAGCCGACGATCACGGTGATCGGCGTGCGCAGTTCGTGCGACACGTTGGCGACCAGGTCGCGACGGGTCTCCTCGAGCCGCTCCAGCCGGGTGATGTCGCGGCTGATCACGAGCTTCTGCCGGTTGCCGTAGGGCACCAGCTGGACCGACAGCGTGCTTTCCCCGCCGCGCGCGCCACGCAGCACGAAGGGCTCGGCGAAGTTCTGCGCGAGCAGGTATTCCAGGAACTGGGGCTGGCGAACGATGTAGGTGAGCTGGCGGCCGAGGTCGCGCCGGGCGTCGATCTCGAAGTAGTGCTCCGCGCTGGGGTTGCACCACTCGATGCGATCGAGTTCGTCGAGGATGATCACCGCCTCGTTCATCGCCGAGGTGGCGTCCTGGAAGCGCTCCAGCGCGCCGCGCAGGCCCGCCTCGCTCTGGCGCTGCTGTCGCAGCAGGCGCGCGAGTCCGGCGAAGGCCTCTTCCCACAGCCCGCTCCCGTAGGGCAGCGGGCGGTCGGTAGGCGACTCGAGCCAGCCGAGCAGCCGGCGCAGGCTGACCAGGTGGCGCACCAGCAGCAGGGCGAGCGCCACGACGAGCAGCGTCAGACCCGCCGTCGCACCGGCGACCAGCGATAGCAGCGCCGCGCCGACGAGCAGCGCTCCCAGCACGTTCACCGGGCCCTGCCAGAATCCGCGCACGCCGTCCTCTCCCCTCGCCCCTGTCCTGCGCGCCCCGGGCCGGATTCTACCCGGACCCGCGACCGGGTCATGCCTTCCCGCGCCGCGGGGATCGGTCAGGCGGTGGCCGAGAAGCGGTAGCCGCTGCCGCGCACCGTCTGCACGCGAGCGTCGAGGCCGCTCGGTTCGAGCGCCTTGCGCAGCCGGCGGATGTGCACGTCGACCGTGCGCTCCTCGACGAACACGTGATCGCCCCAGACCTGGTCGAGGAGCTGCACGCGCGAATGCACCCGCTCCGGGTGGGTCATCAGGTAGTGGAGCAGCCGGAACTCGGTGGGGCCCAGGCTGACCGGCTCGCCCGCGGCGTGCACGCGGTGGCTCGCGGGATCGAGCCGCAGTCCGCCGGACTCGACCACGTCGTCGGTGGCCTCCGGCGCCCGCCGCCTCAGCACTGCCTTGATCCGTGCATTCAGTTCCCGCGGCGAGAACGGCTTGGTCACGTAGTCGTCGGCGCCGGTTTCCAGGCCGGAGAGCTTGTCCTGCTC
>JBIPNU010000128.1:0-6548 GCA_044370615.1 Burkholderiales bacterium | reverse complement strand
GTCCCGGGTCGGGGCGCGCGGGGGACGGATGTCGCCGCCCCGGACTGCAGCCGACGACGGCCGGGCGACACCTGCCGCGGGGCCGGTCCTGGTGCCTGCAGCCCGGAACATCGCGTGCAGGGCGGCGTCCCCGGCACGTCGTGCGGGGGCCGCGCTCACCGCCACCCCGGAGGGCACCGGACGACGGCGGCCGAGCAACGCGAGCCGCGGGGCCGGTCCCGGCCCCCACGGTTCACCACGGTTCAGAACATCGCGCGTACCCCGGCGACGAGTCCGCGGCGTCCCGCAGGAGCGATGTCCTTCAGGAAGGACACGTGATTGCGCACCTCGGCGTCGAGGAGATTGACTGCGCGAAGGAACAGATCCGCGGTGCCGAGCGGCAGCTTCGCTCGCCAGCCGACCGACGCGTTGACCAGGGTATGGCCGTCGGTGGGCAGTTCGCCCGCGGCCACGCGGTCCTGCGCCTGCGCGCGGATGACGTCGAGCCGCGCGCGCGCCGGTCCCTGTGACCAGGACAGCCCGGCGCCGAAGCGCGCGGGCGCGATGCGCGGCAACGGCTCGCCGGTGTCGGTGTTGGTCGCCCGCAGCGTTTCGGCCTTCAGGTCGAGCGCGAGGCGCCACGGCCGCTCGACCAGCGCGACATTCACGGCCGCTTCTGCACCGCGGAACTCGGCGGCCACCGGCGTATAGCGAAAGCCCGGCAACCCGCGCAGCGGATCGGGATCCACGAAGGCCGGATCGGCGACGAGCGCGACGAAACGGTCGAACCGGTTGTTGAACACCCCGACGCTGCCAGTCACCCGCCCTGCCCGCTTGCGCAGCGACAGATCGATCGCGTTCGACTTCTCGGTCTGCAGGCCGCGATCGCCGATCTCGAAGGCATTGGTGGCCAGGTGCGGTCCGTTCGCGTACAGCTCCTGGTAGTTCGGCGCGCGCTCGGTGTGCGCGATGTTGAGCGCGATCGCATACTCGCGCGACAGTCCGTAGACCGCGCCCAGCGACCCGCTACGGGCGGAGAAGGTCCGCGTCTCGGCCGGGCCGAAGCGCGGGTCGTCGAAGGCCTGCACACTGCTGCGCTCGAGGCGGCCGCCGCCCTGCAGCGTGAGCGCGCCCAGCCGCAGTTCCTCGAACACGAACAGCGCGTCGTTGCGGTTGTCGGTCCGCGGCAGGAAGGCCTCGGCGCCAACCGCCTCGAACCCGAAGCGCGTGCTCTGGAAGCCGACCACGCCGCGCAGCCCACCGATCGGCGCATGCACGGCCTCGAGGCGCAGGTCGTGCCCCTGGTTGCGGAACAGCGTGCCGACCACGCCCGCGTCCTCCTCTGCATGGCGGTAGCTGGTGCGACCGAAGCGAAAGCGCAGCGCCTCGAACGGCCCGACCGCGCGGCGTTCGCCGGCGAGGTCGATGCGCGTCTGATCCAGCCGGATCTTCACTTCGGGTTCCTGCACCGCACCGTAGAGCGACGAGTACTGCGAGACGCTCGCCCCGAGATATCCCCGGGCACCGGCCTGCGACACGCCCATGCCCCACCCGTCGGCGCGGGTGGCGCTGTTGGCCAGCACGCCGCTTGCCTCGGTACCCGATGGCGGTGCGCTCGTCGCTCGCAGCCGCGCCGAGCGCGCGAAGCCGGGGATGCGCAGATCGTCGGTGTCGCGACGAAAGGCGTTCAGATGCAGGTTGAGGCCCCCGGTCAGTCCGAGGTCCAGGCGGCCGACGCCGGCGCGCTCGCGATCGTTGCCGCCCAGTCGCATCTCCGCCTGCCCCCCTACCCCGGGGCGCAACGCCTCGGTGGGAATGCGTCCGTCGACCACGTTGACCACGCCGCCAACCGCCGAGCCGCCGTAGAGCACGGCCGCCGGACCGCGGACCACTTCGACCCGATCGAACAGCAGCGGCTCGAGCGCCACGGCGTGGTCGGGACTCGCACCCGAGGCATCCAGCGCCTGCACGCCATTGGACAGGATGCGTACCCGTTCGCCGTCGAGGCCGCGGATCACCGGGCGTGCGGCACCGGGCGCGAACCCCGAGCTGGCGACACCGGGCTCGCCCTCGAGCGTGGCGCCCAGCGTGGGCGCGCGCCGCTCGAGCAGTCGATCAGCTTCAAGCACGCTCGCCGGCGCAGCGAGTTCGAGCAGGTCGCTGCCCAGCGGACTGGCGGTCACGACCACCGGTGGCAGCTGGGCAGTCGGGCGGGCACCGGCCACCGAGGGGGTCTGGGTCTGGGTCTGGGTCTGGGCCAGAGCCGGGGAGGCGACCACCGGAACCATCGCCGCGAGCATGACCGCGCGCAGCCGGAAAGACGGCGCGCGGTGCGCGGCGCGGGGCAGGACCCTCGTGAAGCGGGGACGGACGGGCTCGGACATGGGCGGACTCCTTCGGGGCCGCGCCACGGCAGCGGAAGGCCGGGCGCCAGATGCCACTGGGATGTATCGGTTACCGAGTTGCATATAGAATCGTAGCAATGTCGGCCGGATTGCGCAACCGCTGGCCAGACCCGGCGCGCGGCGATCGCCGGGCAACCCGTGTTCACGCCAGCGGCCCGCCCGCGGCGAGCCGCCACCTCGCGGCCTTGCGACCCGGTCGAGTGCCGCCTCGCAGGTCACGCCGCCGATACCGGCCTGGTTGCGGTGCCGGTGGCCCCCCGCACCGCCGACGCCGGGTGCTGTGCGAGGCGAACGGCGGGGCTTCCGGGGAGGGCAACGCCCGACCCTCGCCCGCGCCGCGCCCGCCGGGCGCAGCGGCGAGTCCCGCCGCCGGCGCGCCCGGGTCCGCCGAGACCCGTGCGGTCAGGGGGCGACCGGCGCGGCGTCGACCAGCCGGTAGTAGAGGCCGTTCGGGTCGTTGCGCAACACCTGCAGGCGACCGGACAGGGTGACCTGATCCTCGGCCAGGCGCACCGGTGCCCGCGCGACGACCTCGACCAGCCCCTCGGGTCCGGCTGGCAGGCAGAACGGACAGGACGGCGACTGCTGAGTCAGCAGGAAACTGCGGTGCTGCTCGCCGGCACCGAGCGGCATCATGTAGCCCTGCACCCGCACCTGCCGGTTGTTGAGCGCGAGCACCGTGTCGCTGAACTGCGGCACGAAACGATCCTTCTGGCGCACCGTGGCGACCTGGGCGAGCGTGCGCCACGACAGCACGCCGTTGCGCTCCTCGGCCGCCTTGTGCTGCAGCTGGGCCGGAATCGGCGAGGCGAACACCGCCTCGTCGCGCCCGGGTGCCTTGAAGGCCAGGGCGGCCGGCACCGCGAGGGCGGCCAGAACCAGCCAGGGGATCCACCTGAAGGGATTCATCGTGAACGTCCGGGAGTGCGCTCGGGCGGGACGGCCGGGCACTCAGCGCCGTCCCCGCATCCGTGCAAGCACAGGAGCGCGAGACTAGCCGCGCGCGAGTTCGCGCGCAACATCCATGCGATAGGCCAGCGCCGCCGGAAGCAGCGCGGCGACGAGACCGATGGCGAGGGCAGCCAGCAGCAGAAGCCCCTCGCCGGGTGCCCAGGCTGCGCCGGTCAGCGCCCAGTCCGCGGCCGCGCGAACATGGCGCCCGACCAGCTCCGCTGCCAGGTGGCCGGCGGCCAGCCCCAGCACGCCACCCGCCGCGCAGAGCATCAACCCCTCGAGCAGCACCAGCGCGAACAGCCGGGGCTGCGACAGGCCAAGACTGCGCAGCAGCGCGAGATCGCGGCGCCGCTCGCTGATGGCGACGAAGAGCGAGATGAACAGCGCTACGCCGGCCGTACCGATCAGCACCCAGGCGAACACCCGCAGCGCGTCCATCCCGACACCGAGCAGCCGCACCAGCCTCGCGCTCTCCACGGCCGGCGAGGCCGCCTGCATCGCGCTGCGCGCGTTGACCTGTCGTGGCAACTGCGCGGCGGCGATCGGCGATGCGTAGCGGATCAGCAGCGCGGTCACCTCTCGCGGCGGCGCCGCCGTCGCAGGCGGTGCCGCGGGGCCGGCCGCGGCTGCCCTGGGCCCGGCAGCCCCAACCCCGGCTCCACCCTTGCGGTCGTGGGCATGGTCGTGCGCATGCCCGTGTCCGGGCTTGCCGTCGGCGGGCACGGCCGACCCGCTCGCGACCGGTTCCCCGGGGGGCGCGTGCACCGCCCAGACCGACTCCAGGCTGGTGAGCAGCAGGCGATCGACCACCCCGCCCGTTGGCGCCAGCACGCCGGCGACGCGGTACGGATGCTCGTCGTGCGCCTCGCCGCCCTCGCCCAGCCCGTGGGAGCCGACCACGGTGTCGCCCACCCGCAGCCCGCGCTCGCGCGCGACCGTGGCCCCGACGACCACTTCCATCGGCCCACCCCATGCCGCGCCGGCGGCCAGTCGCGCACCGTAATGCTCGATCAGCGCCGGCTCGGTGCCGACGATGCGGTAGCCGGCGTAGGTATCCCCCAGCGCCAGCGGAATGGCCGAGCGCACCAGCGGATTGCGGCGCAGCGCGAGCGCATCGTCGAGCGGGATGTTGCCGGTCGGGGTGTCGACATGGAACACCGCCGACAGCACCAGCTGCAACGGGCTGCCCTTGGCGCCGACCACGAGGTCGATGCCGCGCGTGTCGCGGGACACCCGCTCGGCGAGCTGGGAGCCGGCGAGCAGCAGGAACACGATGGCGGCGAGTCCCACCGCGAGCAGCAGCACCTGCAGCAGGGAGGCGAGCAGTCGCTCGCGCAGGAAGGCGAGGGCAAGGCCGGGCAGGCTCATCGCGACTCCACGGGCAGGGTCAGGACCCGCGGCACACGGTCCATCAGGCGCCGGTCGTGAGTGGCGATGACCAGCGCCGCGCCGCAGTCGGCCGCCTGCGCGAGCAGCAGGTCGATCGCGGTCGTGCAGTTCGCGTCATCCAGCGCCGAGGTAGGCTCGTCGGCCAGGAGCAGCGCCGGGCGGTTGAGCACCGCGCGGGCGAGCGCGACGCGCTGCTGCTGCCCGACCGACAGCTGCTCGGGCCGGTCGCCCTCGCGGCCGCCCATCCCGAGGGCGGCGAGCACCGCCAGCGCGCGCGCGCGATCGCGTCGCAGGCCGGCGGCCCCCTGCGCAAGCAGCAGGTTGTCGAGCACGCTCAGCGCGGAGAGCAGGTGCAGCCGCTGCGGCAGCAGACCGATCGCACGCCCGCGCAGGCGGTCGAGCGCGGCCGCGCCGAGCGTCGCGAGGTCGGTGCCCGCCACCGCGATGCGGCCGCGCTCGGCGCGCAACAGCCCGGCGGCGCAGTGAAGCAGCGTCGACTTGCCGCAGCCCGACGGACCCAGCACCAGCCAGGCCTCGCCGGCACCGACCCGCCAGCGCGGGAGGGCGAGCGCCTCGCGGGCGCCGTAGCGATGGACCAGCCCCTCGACCTCGAGGGCGGCGACACCGGCGGCCGGCGCGGTCATGCCGGGCACGCTCCGGTCATCGGGACGCAGCGCCCGACCGTGGACGTGGAGATACGGCGACGACCCATCGCGGTCAGGACGCCTGACGCACCGGGCGCCGGCAGTCCGGACACTGGCCGGTGACGGTCACCTCGAGTCCCTGCGAGCGATATCCCGCGGGCAGCCGGGGACGAACGCCACGCGGCAGATCGTCCAGGCAGATCACCCGCGAGCACTCGTTGCACCGGAAGTGCGCGTGCGCGTGCGACCCGCTGGGCGCGACCGAGTTGAACCGCCAGACCCGGTCTTCTCCGGCGATCCGGTGCGCGAGTCCGGTGCGCGTGAGCCAGTCGAGCACGCGATAGACCGTGACACGGTCGAGCGGACCGGCCGCGGCCGTGGCCTGCTCGACCTCGTGGTGGGTGAGCGCCCGGCCCGCGCCCTGCAACGCCTCGAGCACCTGGACGCGGGCGAGCGTGACCCGCTGCCCGGTCGCGCGGATCGCGGCCTCGGCCCGGGCCCTGGGCGAGGCGGGCGCATCGGCCCGGAGGTCGCCGCGCGCGGCTGCGGAACGGACCGCGCGGCGCGAGGCGGTGGTGCTCGACTTCATCGCGGACATCCTGCGCTTCCCTGGAGGGTGAGGACTGGACGATTGAACCACCGATGAACGGACTGCGGGGAACTTGCCCCGGGAAGACAGGCCGCGCCAGCCACGGCCGGCGCCGACGCGGGCCCCTCGGGACGCCGCTCGATTCGCGGAAATCCCGTCGATCCGGCCTGGCCAACCGTCGCGGTTGCGACCGGGGCATTCAGCGCGCAGGCACCTCCTCGGCAAGTGCCGAGGCAATCGTCTCGATATTGTGACGCATCATCGCAAGATAGGTTCCCGCCCGGGCGTCCTTCGCCGACAGTGCATCGGAGAACAGCACCCCGCCGACCTTCGCGCCGGACTCCCGGGCGAGCTGCTCGACCAGCCGCGGGTCGGTCACGTTTTCCACGAACACCGCGCGGATCCGCTGCTCGCGCACCTGCCGCGCCAGCCGCGCGAGATCGCGCGCGCTGGCCTCGCCGCCGGTGCTCACGCCGCGCGGGGAGAAGAACCGGATGCCGTAGGCGGCCCCGAGGTGTGCGAACGAGTCGTGCCCCGTGATGACCCGGCGGCTCGCCTCGGGCACGCGCGCGAAGCGCTCGCGCGCCT
>JBIPNU010000127.1:0-6553 GCA_044370615.1 Burkholderiales bacterium | reverse complement strand
GGCCTATCCTCGCCGGCGACCTGCCCCCGCTCGCGAGGTTCTGGGGGCAGGCCGGCGAGAATTCAAGGGACAGCGAGCGGCTGGCGCGATAAAGTTCGGGTCCCGTCGTCCGATATCATTCGGCCGGGCACCGATATTCCGGCAGGAGGAAGGCGTTGAGCGAGGGCGAAGGCCAGCGGCCGGCGGGACATGGGCGCGGCGGCGCGGACGGCAAGGTGCCGGCCCGGATCGGCAGGTTCCGGATCCTCCGGCAACTGGGCCGGGGCGCGACCGCGACCGTCTATCTCGCGCACGATCCGCGCGATGACCGCGAGGTCGCGCTGAAGGTGATCCGCTTCGCCGGTGACGGATCCGAGGGCGAGGCGCGGGCCAAGGCCGCTCGCCGGATGCGAAAGCTGTTCGTCACCGAGGGCGCGGTCGCCCAGCGGCTGGATCACCCGAACATCGTCAAGGTCTACGACACCCTGGTCGACGAGAACATGGCCCTGATGGCCATGGAGCCGGTGGAGGGCCACACCCTCGCGGAGTATTGCGCGTTCGACCGGCTGCTGCCGCCACACCGCGTGGTCGCGATCATCTTCAAGTGCTGTCTCGCGCTCGACTACGCCTACCGCCAGGGCGTCGTTCACCGGGACATCAAGCCCGCGAACATCATGCTGACCGCGGACGACCAGCCGAAGATCATGGACTTCGGACTCGCCCTCAACCTGCAGCGTGACACCGACCAGAACTCCACGTTCGTGATGGGCGTGGGCTCCCCGGCCTACATGTCGCCGGAGCAGGTCAAGGGCTACACGCTCAACCAGCAGACCGACCTCTATTCGCTGGGCGTGGTGCTGTACATGATGCTGACGGGGCGCGCGCCCTTCCGGGCCAAGCACTACCCGGAACTCATCTACAAGATCGTCAATACCGAGCCGCCGCTGGTGAGCCAGCTCAACCCGGCGGTACCCACGACGTTCGACCCGATCGTGCGCCGGGCGCTGGAGAAGGACCTCTACTCGCGCTATCGCAGCGGGGCGGACTTCGGCAAGGATCTCGTGGCGGCGCGCTACCAGTTGCAGGAGGACGACGACGGCGAGCGCTACAACGCCCGCTTCGAGCGTCTGCGGCGGATGCCGGTGTTCACCGAGTTCGAACGGGTCGAACTGTGGGAAATCCTGCGCATCACGCAGTGGCTGCACATCGACGAGGGCAGCGTGATCCTCCAGGAAGGCAAGGAGGAGCGTACCTTCGGCGTGCTGCTCGAAGGCGAGGTCGAGGTCTCGGTGAACGGACGCGCCGTCGCGCGCCTGGGCGAGGGGGAGGTACTCGGGGAGATGGCCTTCCTCGACGCGCGCCAGCGGGGGCGCTCGGCCACCGTGCTCGCGCTGCGGCCCTGCGTGTACATGGAGGTCAACCCGAACGCCTACGAACTGGCCTCCGAGGAGTGCAAGCAGCACTTCCAGGAACTGCTGGTGGGCGCCCTCACCCGGCGCCTGCGCGAGGCGTCCGGACGGCTGTCGCAGGATGCGCCCGAGGCGACGGTGCCACGGCGGCTCACGCGGGAACTCGAACTGGTGCCGGACGTCGACCTCGACCCCCCCTCCCCGGAGCACGACTCGGCGGCGAACTCCTCGTTCACCGGCTTGCGCAGCAGCCGGGCCCTCTCCTGACCCGCCGCAGGCGGCGGGCGGCGGCCGATCAGTCCTTCGCGCCCAGTGCGAGCGCGCGTGCGCGGCTTGCCTCCGACTCGGCGGCGGCCCTCGCGGGATCGATCGCCTCCGGTGTCCACCCCTGCAGGTGCGCGGCCACCAGCCGGGTGAGCGCCTGGATCCAGTCGGCGCGGTCGTTGAGGCACGGGATCGAGTGATATTCGCGGCCCCCGGCATAGAGGAAGGTGCTCTTGCCCTCGATGCCGATTTCCTCGAGCGTCTCCAGGCAGTCCGACACGAAGCCCGGACAGATCACGTCCACCCGCCCGGCGCCGGCGCGGCCCAGCTCGGTGAGGGTGTCGGCGGTGTACGGCTTGAGCCACTCGGCCTGGCCGAAACGCGACTGGAAGGTGACCCGGTACTTTTCCGGCGGAAGACCCAGGGCCTCGGCCAGCAGGCGCCCGGTCTTGTGGCACTCGCAGTGGTAGGGGTCGCCCCGGTCGAGGGCGAAGCGCGGGATGCCGTGGAAGCTCATCACCAGCAGGTCGGGCCGTCCGTGCTCGGCCCAGAACTGCTGCACGGTGGCCTTCAGCGACTGGATGTAGCCCGGATCGTCGTGGAAATGCTTGACGGTGCGGATCGCCGGCGGATTGCGCATCGACTTCAGCGTGTCGAAGGCCGCGTCGAACACCGTGGCGGTGGCGCTGGCCGAGTACTGCGGGTACAGCGGCACGAGCAGGATCCGATCGCAGCCCTGGGCGGCCATCGCCCGGATGCGCTCGTCGATCGACGGTCGTCCGTAGCGCATCGCGAACTCCACGGCCAGCGGGCCGGGGACCTGCTCGGCGAGATAGCCCGCCAGCAGGCGCGACTGGCGCTCGGTGTAGACGCGCAGCGGCGAGCCCTCGGGCGTCCAGATCATCGCGTACTTCGCCGCCGACTTGCGCGGACGGGTATTGAGGATGATCAGGTTGAGGATCGGCCACCAGAGGATCCTGGGGATCTCGATCACCCGCGGATCGGACAGGAACTGCTTCACGTAGGGGCGGAAGGCACGCGCGGTCGGCGCCTCGGGGGTGCCGAGGTTCACGAGCAGCACGCCGACACGCGCTTGCGTGCCGTGTCGCCAGGCGACGGTCAAGGAGGAGCTCCTCAGGGGGGCGTCAGCGCTGGCTCAGCGCACCGCCGATCAGTTTCGCGGTGATGTCGACGATCGGGATGACCCGCTCGTAGGCCATGCGCGTGGGGCCGATGACCCCGAGGGTGCCGACGACCTGGCCGTCGACTTCGTAGGGGGCGGCGACCACGCTGCACTCGTCGAGCGGGGACAGCCCGGACTCGCCGCCGATGAAGATGTGGACGCCCTGGGCCCGCGCGCTCGATTCGAGCAGGTGGAGGAGGGCGGTCTTGCGCTCGAACATGCCGAACAGATCGCGCAGCCGGTTCATGTCGGAGGACAGGTCGGGGATGCCCAGCAGGTTGCGCTCGCCCGAGACGACCAGGTCTTCCGGCCGCGCCATCGCCGCGCTGCCGACCTCGATCGCCGCCGACATCAGCGCCGAGACGTCGCGCTTGAGCTGGGTGAGCTCGTCCTGCAGCCGCAGCCGGATGCGGTCGAACTCGACGCCGGCGAAGTTCTGGTTGACGAAGTTCGACGCCTCGACCAGTTCGGAGGCCGAGTAGTCGCGGGCGGTGGTGAGGATCCGGTTCTGCACGTCGCCATCGCGCGAGACGATGATGAGCAGCACCCGCCGCTCGGACAGCCGCAGGAACTCGAGGTGACGGAAGGCCTGCTCGCTGCGCCGGGGGGTCACCACCACGCCGGCGAAGGCGGTGAGCTGCGACAGCAGCTGGGAGGCGGAGGCCACCAGTCGGTCGCGGCTGTCGTGCTCGAGCTGTCCCTCGAGGTGGACGATCGCGGTGCGGTCGAGCGGCTTGACCTCGAGCAGCGTGTCGACGAAGAAGCGGTATCCGCGTGCCGTGGGGATGCGGCCGGCCGAGGTGTGCGGGCTGGCGATGAAGCCCATTTCCTCGAGATCGGCCATCACGTTGCGGATGCTCGCCGGCGACAGCTCGAGCCCGGAGTGGCGCGACAGCGTGCGCGAGCCGACGGGGTCTCCGTCGGCGATATAACGCTCGATGAGCGTCTTCAGCAGCAGTTGCGCCCGGTCGCTGAGCATGATGGGATTCTAACCACCGCGCGGCGGCGGGGGGCAAGCCGGTGGCCGGCGTCCTGCGGCCGAAGCCGCCGCCGCCGCGTCCCGAGTCCTGCCCTCCGCGCTTCGTATGGTCTAATCCGTCCATGATGCCGCCCGACGACCTCCTCGCCGGCAGCGCCCGGGCCGAGTCCCGGGCGGCTGACGGTCAACGCCGCTTCGGCACGATCGCCCTGATCGGCAAGTACCGCAGCACGGCGATCGCCGGGCCGTTGCGCGAACTCGCCGCGCACCTGCGAGGCCGCGGCGTCGAGGTGCTGATCGACCGGCTCACCGCCTCCAACATCGGCATGGACCCGGCGCGCGCCTGCACGCTCGAGGAGATTGGTCCGCGCGCAGGGCTCGCCATCGTCATCGGCGGCGACGGCACCATGCTCAACATCGCGCGCACGCTTGCGCCCTTCGGGGTGCCGCTGGTGGGCGTGAACCAGGGGCGGCTGGGTTTCCTCACCGACATCCCGCTCGACGCGATGGTGCCGGGCATCGACCGCATCCTCGACGGCCACTACAGCGCCGAGCCGCGGCTTCTGATCGAGGCGAGCATCGTGCCCGAGGAGGGCGGGGCGGCCAGCCCGCCGCCGGTTCTGGCCTTCAACGATGTCGTCGTCAGCAAGGGCGAGCGGGCCGGCATGGTCGAGTTCGACATCCGGATCGGTCGCCAGTATGTCAACCGGCTGCGCGCCGACGGCCTGATCATTGCCTCGCCGACGGGCTCCACCGCGTACGCGCTGTCCTCCGGCGGCCCGATCATCCACCCGTCGGTGGCGGTGTTCGGGCTGGTGCCGATCAGTCCGCACACCCTGTCGAACCGACCGATCGTGATCGGGGCGGGCTCCACGCTCGAGATCCGGATGCACGGCGGCAGCGAGGCGGTGGTGCGCTACGACAGCCACTCCGATGCGCCGCTGGGCGCGGGGCGGGTGCTGCGGATCCGACGCTCCGACCACGACGTGATCCTGCTGCACCCGGAGGACTACGACTACTTCCACATGCTTCGGGAGAAGCTCAAGTGGAGCGAGTCGCTGTAGCCGCCGCGCGGGTGGCGCCGGTGCTGCGGTCGCTCGCCATCCGCGACTTCGTGATCGTCGATCGGCTGGAACTCGCCTTCGACACCGGGTTCTCGGTGCTGACCGGCGAGACCGGGGCCGGCAAGTCGATCCTGATCGACGCCCTCGGACTGCTGATGGGCGATCGCGCCGATCCGGCCGCAGTGCGCGAGGGGTGTGCGCGGGCCGAACTGGAGGCGGAGTTCGATCTCTCGGGCGAGCCGGCGGCGCGCGGGTGGCTCGAACGGGCGGACCTTGTCGGAGACGAGGCGGCCTGCCTCGTGCGCCGGGTGATCGAAGCGGGCGGGCGCTCGCGCGCCTTCGTCAACGGCCGATCGGTAACCCTGGCCCAGTTGCGCGAGCTCGGCGAGCAGCTGGTCGACATCCACGGCCAGCACGTGCACCAGCGCCTGGTGCGACCGGCCGAGCAGCGCGCGATCCTCGACGAGTATGGCGGACACGGGGCGCTGGCCGCCGAGGTGGCAGTCGCCTGGCAGGCGTGGCGGGACGCGGCGCTGCGCCGTCGCGAGGCCGAGCGCGACGTGGCCTCGCTCGCCGAGCGGCGGGCGTCGCTCGCCGCCGATCTCGAGCGTCTCGATGCGCTCGCCTTCGACCCTGCCGAATGGGAGGCGGTCAACGACGAGCACGCGCGTCTCGCGCACGCCGAGTCGCTCACCGAGGCGACCGCCGCCGCGCTGGCGACGATCGAGGACGGCGAGTCGGCGCTGCTCTCCGGCCTGTCCTCGGCGCTCTCGCGCCTGCGCGAGGCGGCGGCGGTCGACCGCGCAGCGCGCGAGGCGCTCGAACTGGCCGAAGGGGCCGAGGCGCAGCTGAAGGAGGCCGCGCGCGAACTGCGCCACTACCTGGACCGGCTCGAGCTCGATCCCCGGCGGCTGCAGGCGCTCGATGCGCGCCTCGCGGCCGTTCACGAGGCGGCGCGGCGCCACCGGGTGGCCCCCGCCGCCCTGGGCGAACTGGCGCTGCGGCTGCGCGAGGAGCTGGGCGCGCTGGGCGTGCTGGCCGATCCGCAGGCGCTCGCGGCCGCGGAGTCGGCGGCCGGCGAGGTCTACCGTCAGGCGGCCGGACGGTTGCGCCGCGCCCGCGCGCGCGCGGGCAAGACGCTCGCCGAGGCGGTCACCGCCACGATGCAGGGCCTCGCCATGGAGGGGGGGCGCTTCGAGGTTGCGCTGGTGCCGGCAGGGCCGGCCGCGGACGCCCCGGTGCCCGGGTCCCGGCATGGCGACGAGTCGGTCGAGTTCCGGGTGGCGGCCAACCCCGGCACCACGCCGGGGGCGCTGGGCTCGGTGGCCTCGGGCGGGGAACTCGCGCGCATCGGTCTTGCGCTGCGCGCGGTCGCCAGCGCGTCGGCGCCGGTGCCGGTGCTCGTGTTCGACGAGGTCGACGCCGGCATCGGTGGTCGGGTGGCCGAGATCGTCGGGCGCCTGCTGCGCGAACTGGGCGTGGGGCGACAGACGCTGTGCGTCACCCACCTGCCGCAGGTGGCGGCGAGCGCGCGCTGGCAGTACCGGGTCGCCAAGCAGGTGCGTGACGGGCGCACCACCAGCAGCGTCGAGCGGCTGCCCGAAGCCGAACGGGTCGAGGAGATCGCCCGCATGCTGGGCGGGGTGCGGATCGGCGAGGCGACTCGTCGCCATGC
>JBIPNU010000126.1:0-6555 GCA_044370615.1 Burkholderiales bacterium | reverse complement strand
CACCGGCATGGTTACCTGGCCGTTGGTCATGTAGCGCATCTTCGCCATCTCGTTGGCGATGATGTCCCAGCACACGGCCAGGAAGTCGGAGAACATGATCTCGGCGATCGGCCGCAGGCCGGTCATCGCCGCGCCCATCGCGGCGCCGAGGATCGCCTGCTCGGAGATCGGGCAGTCGCGCACCCGCTTCGGCCCGAACTCCTCGAGCAGCCCGACGGTCGCCTTGAACACGCCTCCGGCGGCCGCCACGTCCTCGCCGAGGAACACCACGTTCGGATCGCGCCGCATCTCCTGCGCGATGCCCGCCGCGACCGCGTCGCGATAAGTCAGTTCCGCCATGCCGTGCTCCCGTCAGCCCAGACGTCCTTGTCGATCAGGTCCAGCGACGGGGTCGGCGAGGCCTTGGCGATCGCCGTGGCCTCGTCCACCTTGCGCTGCGTGTCTTCCTCGATGCCCTTCAACGTGCCCTCGCTCACCCCCAGCCGCAGCAGACGCTCGCGGTAGGTGGGCACCGGGTCGCGCTTCAGCCACTCCTCGAGTTCGCCCGCCGGCCGGTACTTGGCGGGGTCGGCGCGCGAATGACCGGAGTGGCGGTAGGTGCGCGCCTCGATCAGCGAGGGACCGCCGCCTTCGCGGGCCTTGGTGATCGCCGCCACCGCGGTCTCGTACATGATGTCCGCATCGTTGCCGTCGACCACGATGGAGGGCAGGCCGTAGGCCGCCGCGCGGTCGCCCGCCGGGTTGGGTACCGCGGTGACCGCGCCGATCGGGGTGTACTCCATGTACAGGTTGTTCTCGCAGACGAACACCACCGGCAGCTTCCACACGACCGCGAAGTTGAGCGCCTCGTGGAAGGCGCCGATGTTGGTGGTGCCGTCGCCGAAGAAGCAGACCGACACCTGCTGCGTGCCGCGGTACTGCGCCGACCACGCGGCGCCCGCGGCGATCGGCAGGTGGGCGCCGATGATCGCGTAGGAGCCCATCACGCCACGCTCGACGTCGGTGAGGTGCATCGAGCCCCCCTTGCCGGCGAGCAGCCCGCATTCGCGGCCCATCAGTTCGCCCAGCACGCCGGCCATCGACACCCCGCGCGCGAGCGTGTGCGCGTGACCCCGGTAGGTGCAGAAGGTCCAGTCGTCGGGACGCATCGCCACGCCGAAGGCCGCGGCGATGGCTTCCTGGCCGAGCGACAGGTGGCTGGTGCCCTTGATCAGGTTCTGCAGGAACAGGTCGAACGCGCGCTTCTCGCACATCCGCAGTTCGAGCTGCAGCCGGTAGAGTTCGAGCCGGGTCTCGCGGCCGATCTCGAAGGTGGGCTTCTTCGCCCGGGGTATCGCACTCATGCAGCGTCCTCCATCGATCCGCGCGCACCCGGCCGGCGGCCGACTGCGCGCGGTGCAGGGTTCTTCAGTAGGGGTTGGCCACCGGCAGGTCCTGGGCCGGGAACAGCGAGATCACCTGCGCGCCGTTCGGGGTGAGCACCACTTCCTCCTCGATGCGCGCGGCCGACACGCCGTCGGCGGCCGGGCAGAAGGTTTCCACCGCGAACACCATCCCCGCCTTGAGTTCGTAGGGATCCTTGAACGAGTTCAGGCGCGAGATGAGCGGACGCTCGTGCAGGCCGAGGCCCAGGCCGTGGCAGAAGTTCAGGCCGAAGGCCGCCATCTCGGTCTCGAAGCCGATCTCCGTGCTCTTGGGGAAGGCGGCGGCGACGCGGTCGGTGGTGATGCCCGGCTTGAGCATCGCGATCGCCCCGTCCATCCATGCGCGGGCCTTCTTGTAGGCATCGCGCTGGGCACGCGTGGCGCTGCCCACGGTGAAGGTGCGGTAGTAGCAGGTGCGATAGCCCATGTACGACTGGATGATGTCGAAGTAGGCCTGGTCGCCCGGGCGGATCAGCCGGTCGGTGAAGTTGTGCGGATGCGGGCTGCAGCGCTCGCCGGCGATCGCGTTGATCGCCTCCACGCAGTCCGAGCCCATCTCGTAGAGCCGCTTGGTGGCCATCGCCACCACCTCGTTCTCGCGTACCCCGGGCTTGAGCGCCTCGAAGATGTCCTGGTAGACGCCGTCGACCATGGCGCTGGCCATGTTGAGCAGCGTGATCTCGTCGTGGCTCTTGATCTCGCGCGCGGCGAGCATCATCTGCTGGCCGTCGGCCACCTTGATGCCGAGTTTCTGCAGCGCGAACAGGAAGGGGGGCTCGACCACGTCGATGCCCAGCGGCATGTCGGCCACGCCCTCCTGGCGGAGGATGTCGTGGATCTCGCGCGCTGCTTCCTCGAAGAGCCCCACGGACGGGTTGATCGCTCCGCGCATGCCGACGTTGCCGGCGAACACGTGGTTGGTCGGCAACCACGGACAGTAGATGCGGTGGTGGCGCGCGGCCGAGCCGAAGTCCCAGATGTAGGGCTCGCCATTGCCGGTGACGAGCGACCAGCGGGTGAGCTTGTCGCGCGCCCACTCGCCGATCACGGTGCTCGTGGTGTAGCGCACGTTGTACTGGTCGAAGGAGAGCATCGCGCCCAGCCCCGAGCGCCGCAGCGCGGCCTTGGTGCGCTCGAGCCGGTAGCGGTGCAGCCGCTGGAAGTCGACCCGCTCCTCGAAGTCGACCTGCATGCGACCCGGGGCCTGCAGCGGGCGATCCCAGCGGTGGCCCGGATCGGGGTGCTCCATCATCTCCTGCGCGAGCGAGCGGCCGCGTCGCCCCTTCGCGGGGATGTCGGCCGCACGCACCTGCTGCGGCTCCACCTTCTTCTGTTTCCTGGCCATGACGGACTCTCCGGAGTGTCGGTCGCGCGGGCGTTCAGTCCACGCGCAGATTCGCCTGCTTGATCAGTTTCGCGTAGCGCGGGTACTCGGCCTTCATCAGCGCGAGGAACTCCGCCGGGGTGGAGGGCGCCGGATCGCTGCCGCTCTTCAGCATGCGCTCGACGACATCCTGCTCCTTCAGCAGCCGGCTGAGATCGGCATGCCAGCGCTCGACGATCGCGGCCGGCAACCGCGGCGGCCCGATGATGCCGAACCAGGTGTCGTAGATGAACCCGGGCAGCCCTGCCTCGGTCATCGGCGGCACGTCCGGGAAGCCGCTCGCCCGACCCGCCGAGGTCACCGCGATCGGACGCAGCTTGCCTTCGCGGAGTTGCGGGGCGATCGCCGCCACCGGGAACACATAGTAGTGGACCCGGCCGGCAAACATCTCGGAGAGCGCATCCGACAGCAGCTTGAAGGGCACGTGCACCGAGTCGATGCCGGCGGCCTGGCGGAAGAACTCTCCCGCCATGTGCGAGCCGCTGCCGATGCCCGCCGAGCCCATGTTGAGCTGCCCGGGCCGGGACTTGGCGAGCGCGATGAAGTCGCGCAGGTTGTTCGCCGGCACCTGGGGCGCCACCACCAGCACGTTGGCGAGCGTCGCCACCCGCATCACCAGCGTGAAGTCCTCGATCGGCCGGTAGGGCAGTTCGCGCTGCAGCAGGGGGGCCGCCAGGTGCGGCGTGCCCACCAGCGACATCGTGTAGCCATCGGGTGCCGCGCGCGAGACGATCTGGCCGCCCATGATGCCGCCGCCACCGGGGCGGTTGTCCACCAGCACCTGCTGGCCCCAGACCTCGGTGAGCCGCGCGCCCAGCGTGCGGCCGAGGAAGTCGCTCGCTGCACCCGGCGGGAACGGCACCACCAGGCGCACCGGGCGCTGCGGATAGCGTTCGGCCTGCGCCAGGGCTTGCGGGGTAACGGCCACCGCCGCCAGGCCGACCAGCGCGGCCCCGAGGGCCGCTCGCACGCGCGATGACGACAGGTTCGCGCAGGACCCGGACTTCACTGGATTCATCGCTCTCTCCTCCTGTGGCTGCGACCCCGGCGGGGCCTGCTCGCGGCATCGGCCTTCGCGGGGCCGCTCATCGGCTCACAAAATACTGCATCGGCACGCGGTGCAGGCACTCGGCGCCGTCGCGCGTCACGCGCAGCAGGTTACCGATCTGCACGCCGGCGCGCTCGTCCTCGGTCACCACGTTGGGCTGCAGCACCACGCACATGTTCTCCTCGAACACGAAGGGGGCGACGCCGCGGCCCTTGCTGGTGCGCCGGGTGTTGAGGCTGGGCGGCAGCAGGCCCACCCCGAACCCGTGCAGGTAGGCGTCGTTGATCGTGTAGCCGCGCTCGTGGATCACCTCGGCGGCGTCGAGCAGGTCCTCGGCGGTGGCACCCGCGCGCAGCGCCGCGAGCCCGCGCGTGTAGGACTCCATCGCCACGGCGCACAGGTCGGCATACAGCGGGCCCGGCGCCTCCCCGATGAACAGCGGGCGCTGGATCTGGCCGGAATAGCCCCAGTGGCTCACGCTGATCTCGTTGTTGACCACATCCCCCGTGCGCAGCACGCGCTGCGTGAGGTTCTGCCGCGGCACGCACGCCCCGGCCTCGCCCTGGGCGCCGCTCGACAGGTAGCACAGGTGCGGCAACCCGCCCGCGGCGAGTCCGGCGGAGTCGACCATCGCGCCCAGTTCGTACTCCCGCAGGCCCGGCCGCGCGCCTTCGAGCAGCGCGGTGATCGCCAGATCGGTGAGTTCGGCCCCGCGGCGCAACCACTGCACTTCCTCGTCGCTCTTGACCACCCGCAGCCGCCGGTAGGCTGCGCTCGCATCGCGCAGCGCCCAGCCGGGCAGGGCCGCCTGCATCGCCAGCCAGTCGGCCGCCGGCACCTCGCCCACGCAGCCCACCGGCCCCGGGGCGGCGCCGCTGTCCTGCAGGAAGCGCACCAGGGTGGCCGCGGAGTCCGCGCCACCCCAGCGCGTCTCGACCGACGACATCTCGCGCGCATTGGGCACGTGGTTGTGGCTCTGCGCGAACAGCACGGGCGCCCCGCCAGCCACCATCGCGGCATAGTTGTTGCGGTTGCCGAGGAAGCCGGTGAGCCAGAGCACCTCGGCCTGCGCATGGCGCGACATCGAGGAGTTGCCGTAGACCACCAGCGCGGCGAAGCCCTCGCGGTCCATCAGCGCCCGCGCGGCGGCGTGCCGGCGCGCGAACTCCGCGTCCGAGAAGCGGGGGTAGAGGGATTCGCGGTGAGTATCCATGCGTCAGCCGCCCAGGGTCCTGAAGTAGCCTTCGGGGTAGCGCGGCCCCGCGCCAGCGCCGGGGTGGAAGGCCGCATCGAGTTCGGTCAGCTCCGCCAGCGAGAGTTCCAGCGATACCGCGGCGACGTTCTGCTCGAGGAAAACCTGCTGCTTGGTGCCTGGAATCGGGACGATGTCAGGCCCGCGCGCGAGCAGCCAGGCGAGCGCCACCTGCGCGCCGCTCGCCCCGTGGGCGGCCGCGATCCGCTCGAGGGGTGCCAGGAGTTCGAGATTGCGCTCGAGGTTGCCCGGGTGGAAGCGGGGATGGATGCGCCGGCGATCGCCCGGGGCGATGTCGTCGTAGCTGCGCACGCGGCCAGTGAGCAGCCCGCGCCCCAGCGGCGAATAGGGGACGAACCCGATGCCCAGTTCGCGGCAGGCGGGCAGTATCTCGCGCTCGACATGCCGCTCCCAGAGCGAGTATTCGGTCTGCAGCGCGGCGATCGGATGCACCGCGTGGGCGCGGCGCAGCGGCTCGACGCCCGCCTCGCACAGGCCGAGGTGGCGCACCTTGCCCTGCTCGACCAGGCGCGACATCGCGCCCACCGTGTCCTCGACCGGCACGTCGGGATCGATGCGGTGAAGGTAGTAGAGGTCGATCGTGTCCACGCCCAGTTGCCGCAGGCTGCGCTCGCAGGCCTGCGGCACGTAGTCGGGACGTCCGTTGTAGCCCTTGCCCCCCTCGGGCAGGTCGAGGTTGCCGAACTTCGACACCACCACCACTTCCTCGCGGCGGCCACGGATCGCCTCGGCGACGAGCCGCTCGTGCCGTCCCTTCTGGTAGGCGTCGGAGGAATCCAGGAAGTTCACGCCGAGGTCGAGCGCGCGGCGCATCGTCGCCACCTGCACCTCGGCATCCCGCTCGCCGAAGTTCGTGGTGGCGCTGCCCATGCCCAGGCCGATGGCCGACACCTGCAGCCCCTGGCCCAGCGTGCGCATCCGCATGATCCGCGCTCTCGCCCGGGCCGCCGTCAGTCCGCCTTGATGCCGGCGGCCTTGATGATCGGCGTCCAGCGCGCGAGTTCGGCGCGCACGAAGCGGTCGAGTTCCTCGGGCGTGGACGTGACAACCTCGATGCCCTGCTTGAAGATCGTCTCGCGCATCTCGGGCGTGTTCAGGATCTCGGTGATGGTCTGGTGCAGCTTGCGCACGATCGGCTGCGGCGTGCGCGCGGTGGTGAACAGGCCGAACCACAGCTTGGCGTCGAACTGCGGATAGCCGACCTCGGCCGCGCCGGGCACATCCGGCAGGGCCGCGAAGCGCTTGGGGCTGGACACGGTGAGCGGACGCAGGCGCGCAGCGCCGCCCGAAGCCTTCAGTTGCGCGGCCACGGTCACCGGCGACAGGAACGAGACCGGCGCCTCGCCCGAGAGCATCGCGGTGAGCGCCGCACCGGCGCTCTTGTACGGGATGTGCTCCATCTCGACGCCGGCCACCCGCGCGAACA
>JBIPNU010000186.1:0-5554 GCA_044370615.1 Burkholderiales bacterium | reverse complement strand
AGCGGGCGATGGTGTTCTCCGGGTCGGAGCTGGACTGCGTGGAAATCATGCTGCTGGCCAACCGTCCCGGCGCCGCAGGGGAACTCACCGTCCACACCGGCTTCCTCAAGGACGTGCTCGATGCGGGTGGTCTGCGCGCGCTGTTCGCCTCCGCCGGGTGCCGCATCGGCGAGGACGGCATGCTCGCCGACCCGCAGAAGGTGGTGGCCACCCTGATCAAGTCGGGGGCGGCGCCGGACGGGCGCGTGCGCGGGCTGCGGACCACGATGAAGAGCAGCCATCTGGACATGGACAAGCATGTTCGCGCCACGATGAGCGGCGTGGCCGGCTCCATCCTCGGTCACGCACGCATCTTCATCTCGGCCAATACCGTGCACCAGGCGCCGCCCGGCGGCGGCCTGTGCGCCTGCATCGTTCGCGGAGGCCACTGACATGGGCACGCTGCGCATCCTCGCCGAACGTGACGTGCGCGCGGTGCTCGACACCGCCACCGCGCTCGACATCGCCCGACGCACGTTGATCGATCAGGCCGCGGGCGGCAGCCGACTTTCAACGCCCTCGGCGATGGTGCTCGATGCGAGTGGCGTGGGCGGCCCGAAATTCAAGTTCAAGGCGGCCGCCGTCCGACATCTCGGTGCGTCGGGCATCCGGCTGCTCGCGCATCCGGCGCCCACCCCGATGACCACCGCGAACTACACCGCGGTCTACCGCCATGGCGGCTACGAGATGGCGGGGCTGGTCTCCGATCACTGGCTGAGCCGCCTGCGCACCGCCGCCTTCGGCGCGGTGACCGCGCAGGCGCTGGTGCGCCCCGGCCCGCTCGTGGTCTCGCTGTTCGGCACCGGCGGCATCTCCGCCGAGATCGTGCCCATGCTCGCGCATGCGCTGCCGATGACCGAACTGCGGGTGACCTCTCGCCGAGCCGAGAGCATGGCCGCCTTCGTCGAGGCCCATGCCGCGACGCTCGCCTGCCCGATGCGCGCCGAGCCCGATGCGCGGCGCGCGACGGACGGCGCGGGCCTGGTGATCACGCTCACCGAGTCGCCGTCCCCGTTGATCCTGCCCGGCATGCTGGCCCAGGGCGCCGTGGTGTGTTCGATGGGCAGCTACAACGAGGTCGACTTCGCCGTGCTCGAGCAGTGCAATCGCTTCGTGGTCGACGACATCGACTTCGCCTCCGAGATGGGCGACGGGGGCGCCTGGATCCGCCAGGGCCACCTCAGCCGCGAGGCCTTCGCGCAGCGCGTGCAGGCACTCGCCTGCCAGGTACTCGCCGGGGAGAAGCCCGGCCGCACCGCGGATACCGATCGCGTGATGGCGCTGGTGCAGGGCATGGCGATCGGCGATGTCGCCTTCGCCGCGCAGGCGCTGGCGTCGGCCGAGGCCCGTGGCCTTGGCCGCACCATCGAACTCGACTGACCCGCGCGCACGGGCGACCGACCGCGCGACCGATGCGCGCCTGCCGACCGCCAGCGCGCATCCGTGGCCGCTACATCTCGATGCGGATGTTCGCGCGCTTGACGAGTTCGGTGTAGCGATTGCTCTCCGCGCGCAGGAACTTGCCGAACTGGGCCGAGTCCATCGGCATCGGATTCATGCCCTGCTTGGCGAGCCCGGCGCGATAGTCGGGCTGCCCGACAAACCCCACGATCAGCCGCGAGAGCTGGTCGACCACGGTCTTCGGCACGCCCGCGGGGGCGATGATCCCGTACCACAGCCGGATGTCCAGCCCCGGCACCCCCCCTTCTGCGAAGGTCTGCATGTTCGGGAAGTCCGGATCTCGCTGGCTGCCGGTGACCGCGATCGCTTTCAGCTTGCCCGCCCTGAACACCGGGTTCATGCTCGCCATCGACCCGAAGTACATGTTCACGTGCCCGCCGAGGACCGCGGCCATTGCGTCGCCGCCGCCCTTGTACGGCACCGGAGTCATCTTCACGCCGGTGATCAGCGTGAACAGCTCGCCCGCGAGGTGCTGGTTGCCGCCGATCTGCGTCGTCGCATAGGTGAGCGGCTGCGGCAGCGCGCGTCCCCAGGCGATGAACTCCTTCAGGTTGTTCGCCGGCACGCTGGGATGGATGCCCATGCCCAGTTCGGCCACCGACATCGCGGCGATCGGGGTGAAATCGCGGATCGCGTCGTAGGGCAGTTTCATCAGGCTGCCGGCGATCGCGTGCGTGGTGAGGATGGAGAGCATCGTGTGCCCGTCCGGAGTGGCGCGAGCGACGTACTCGGTGCCGATGCGACCGTCCGCCCCCGGGCGGTTGTCCACCAGCACCGGTTGCTTGAGCGCTTCGCTCAGTCGCGGTGCGAGCAGCCGCGCGGAGACATCCGACGAGCCGCCGGAGTACGGCACCACGATGCGCAGCGGACGCTGCGGGAAGCCCTGAGCCTGGGCGCAGGCGGCGACAGGGGCCAGAGCCAGGACCGACAGCAGACCGGCGGCGGCCAGCGTGGCCGCAGGGACAGTGGTGTGACGCATGAAGGACTTCTCCCTGGAGGATGGTTCAACGACAACGTGTTCGGCGTGGATGCAAGAAACGTGCCCCGCGGCAAGCAGGCCCCTCCCCGGCGCGGGCGCGCCGAATGCGCCCGGCACGCGCCGGCGCGCGTGCTCACGCCGCCGACCGTAACGGCGGAGCCGCTGGCAGTGGCGGCAGGCAGGTTTCGACCGCCGCCGCCAGCGCGAGCAACCTGTCTTCGTGGCCCCCGGGCGCCATCAGGTGCAGCCCGGCCGGCACGCCGGCGTCGGGGTACAGGCCCATGGGCAGGGTCAGCGCACACGCGTCCACGGCATTCGCCGCGCGCACGAAGCAGTTGCGGTGCGGATCCACGGGCACGCGCCGCCCACCGATGTCCACCTCCACCGCCTCGATCGGCGGGGCGGCGAATGGCCAGGTCGGTGTGATCACGGCGCTCGCCCCCGCGCGAGCGAGGCCCGCCGCCAGGCCGTCGCCCAACCCGGCGGCCGCCGCACGGGCGTGCTCCAGGGCGCCGGGCGCCAGCGCGCCGGCTGCGGCGGCGCGCGCACGCAGGCCCTCGCTCGCGCGCGAGAGGTCCATCGTGGCCAAGGCCGCCCCACTCTCGGCAAGCGAGATGATGCCGGCCGCCCGCTCGCCCTCGAGCCAACCGGGGATGTCCGCATCGATCAGGTCGAAGCCTGTCCTCGAGAGCCGCTCGCACGCGGCCGCGAACAGTGCCCGCGTGGCCTCGTCGCACATTGTCTCGACCAGCACGCGCGGGACGAGCAGCCTGCGCGGCCCGACCGGCGCGTCGGGCGGGCCGACAGGCCGGTATCCGGCCTCGCGCAGCGCCTGCCAGGCGGTCCGGACGTCATCGGCGCTGGAGGCAATCAGGCCGACGCTGGTGAGGCTGGGCGTGTAATTGGCCTTGCCCGCAAGCGACAGGCCGCCAATGCCGGGCATGAAGCCCACGACGCCGCAGTGGCAGGCCGGGTTGCGCACCGACCCGCCGCTGTCGGTGCCGAGATGCACCTGCGCGAAACCCAGCGCCGCGGCCACGCCCGCACCCGTGGACGACCCCCCTGCCGTGCGCTCGACCGCCCAGGGATTCAGTCCCATCGGCTCGAACGGGTTGGTGACCCCGTACATCGCCAGCTCCGACAAGGTGGTAGATCCGACCACCAGCGCGCCGGCCGCCCGCACGCGGGCAACCACCGCGGCGTCGTGCGTGGCGCGGCGCCCCGCGAACAGGGCCGAGCCCTCGGTCCACGGCAGGCCCGCCACCGGGATGTTGCCCTTCACGGTGAACAGCACGCCGTGCAGCGGTCCGCGCGGCCGGCCACGCGACACCTCGTGCTGCCGTGCGCTCGCCTCGGCCGCGAGCGCGTCGTCCCCGACCCGATGCGAGATCGCCCGCCATCGGGTGTTCAGGCGCGCGATCCGCTCGCTCGCCTGCTCGAGCAGCGCCGGCACGGTGCAGTGGCCCTGGGCGAGTTGCAGGGCCCAGTTCGCGAGGCCGGGCAGGACATCGGCGCGCGCGCCGTCGGTGGACTTGGTGGGCATTCCGTGAGCGTAGCGCATCGCGCCCACGAAGGTCGCGCAACGGACCGCTGCGCGCGGCTAGAATGCCGCGGCAACACCCTCGCATCCGGAGACCACGATGGCGACTCGGAAGACGAAGACCACGGCCACCCCGCGGAGCAGCGGCACTCGCCCCCGGACGCCCACCGCCCACGAACCCGTGGTGCGGCGGATGGAGGAGCAGCGCTGGCTGATCGACAACACGATTCGCGCCGTCGGCATCGAGTGGGACCAGCCGCGGCTCAACAGCTATGCCACCGCTTGCGGCCCGCTCGCCACCGGCGATCTCAATGCGGTCCGCGCCCGCGTCCAGAAGTACGCCGACATCAACCCGGCCTTCGAGGCGGTGGCCCGCCGGCGCGAGGCTGCAGCCCGCTCCGCCGACGCGCAGGGCCACCGGGTCAGCGCGCGCGAGAACTACTTCATCGCCTCGGTGTTCTGGGCGGCCTCGCAGTGGACCCTGCTCGCCAACGACGACCACAACCACCACAACAACCAGCGCAAGCGAGACGCCTACCTCGCCTACGCGAAGCTCGCCGACCACACGGTGGAGCCGGCGTGGATCCCCCTGCCCGGGGGCAAGCGCATCCCCGGGTGGCTGCATCTGCCCTACGGCTATCGGGGCGGGAAGGTCCCGGCGATCGTGTCGATCCCGGGCATGGACGGCTTCAAGGAGGCTAACGTCGCGCTCTACGGCGATCGCTGGCTCTCGCGCGGCATCGCGGTGCTGGTGATCGAGGGCCCGGGGCAGTACGAGAGCGCGCTCCTGGGCGTGCCGTTCACCATGACCGCGTGGGCGCAGGCAGGGCGCGCGGCCTGGGCGTGGCTGGCCGCGCGCGAGGAGATCGATCCGACCCGCATCGGCCTGCTGGGCAACAGTTTCGGCTCGTTCTTCGCGACGGTTGCCGCGGGTGCCGAGTCCCGCTATCGCGCGGTCGCGGTGAGCGCGATCTGCCTGGAGCCCCACGGTGAAACCATCTTCGAGAAGGCCTCGCCCACCTTCAAGCACCGCTTCATGTACATGAGCGGCATGACCGACGAGGCTCGCTTCGACCGCATGCGCCGCAGCATGGTGCTCGCGCCCTCGGCCGCGCGCATACGCGCGCCGGACCAGTGCGTCGCCGGCGAGCGCGACGAGCTCTGCCCGATCGAGTGGGCCGATCGGCTGATGACCCAGTTGCGCGGCCCCCGGCAACTGGTCGTCTACCAGGAGTCGCGTCACTCGGTGGGCGCCGTGCCCTCGACCGTGCTCGGACCGCACCCCGCGACCCTGGTGGCCGACTGGATGCTCGATCGCCTGCGCGGGTTGCCGATGGAGGGCGGACGCTGGTTGGTCGAGTCGAACGGCAACGTGATGCGGGCGGGGCTCTGAGGCCAAGACAAGGTCGATCAGGGCGCTGCGCGGTCTGCTCCGCATGCAGACACGCTCGCAGCCGCGTTGCGAAGCCGATTGCGCCGCGCGCAACCGGCCAGTCCGTCGCGAGGCATCGACATCCGGCGCGCATGTGCGCTGG
>JBIPNU010000125.1:0-6581 GCA_044370615.1 Burkholderiales bacterium | reverse complement strand
ATCGGGCGGGGGGCGGGGGCGGGGAGTCCGGGGCGGAAAGTCGGGGGCGGGGCAGGGCGCGGATCGACGGGAACGACCGCCGGCCCCGTCCGGTGGCGCGCGCAAGCATACCGGGGTTGCGCACGGGCATGGTCGGCGCGGGCCGGGCCTGTGCAAATCGCGTCGTTTGTCGTATCATGCACGGCTTTTCGCCAGAAACCTCATCACCGGACCGACCGACATGGTAGTCATTCGTCTTTCCCGTGGCGGTGCGAAGAACCGCCCGTTCTACAACGTCGTGGTGGCCGACTCGCGCAACCCGCGCGACGGCAAGTTCATCGAGCGCATCGGGTTCTACAACCCGAAGGCAGCCGCCCACGAAGAAGGCCTGCGCATCGCGCTCGATCGCCTCGAGCACTGGACGTCCAAGGGGGCGAAGCCGACGGACACGGTCGCCCGGCTTGCCCGGAAGTGCCGTGCCCAGCCGGCCGTCGCCAGCGCTGCCGCCTGACGCCGAGCGCTGGGTCGTGATGGGGCGCGTGGGCGCCCCGTTCGGCGTGCACGGGTGGGTACGGGTCCAGACCTTCTCCACCGATCCGGACGCGCTGCTCGATTTCGACCGGTGGTGGCTTCAGGAACCGGCTGTCGGCCCGCGGCACGCGAGCCCGCCGGTGCAGGGACCGGTCGAGGTCCTGGAGGCGCAGGCGCACGGCGGCGGCCTGATCGTGCATTTCGCCGGAGTCGATGATCGCGATGCGGCGACCGCGCTGCGGGGATGCCCGGTGGCACTGCCGCGGGACCGGTTGCCGCCACCGGAGGAAGGCGAGTTCTACTGGCAGGACCTGATCGGCCTCGCGGCGGTCGATCGCGAGGGTGTGACGGTGGGTGTGGTCAGCGGCCTGATCGAGGCCGGCGCCCACGATGTGCTGGTGATCGACCGGCCGCAGCGCGACGCGCGCGGGCGGGCCCGACAGTGGCTGGTGCCGTTCGTCGAGCGGCATGTCGGCACGGTCGACCTGGCCGCCGGGCGGGTCGAGGTGGACTGGCAGGAGCCGGTCTGAGGCGGTCGTAAGCGGAACCGGATGCGATGCTGCGCTTCGATGCAATCACGCTGTTCCCCGAGATGTTCGATGCGCTCACGCGCTGGGGCGTGAGCCGGCGCGCGTGCGAGACGGGCTGCTACGACCTGCGGGTGTGGAATCCGCGCGACTTCGCGCACGACAACTACCGCACGATCGACGACCGGCCGTACGGCGGCGGGCCGGGCATGGTGATGATGGCCGCGCCGCTGGAGGCGGCGCTCGACGCGGCGCTCGCCCGCCAGCACGAGGCGGGCGTCGAGCGGCCGCGCATCGTGCACGTCACGCCGCAGGGTGAGCGCCTCGACCACGCCTGCGTGCTCGAGCTCGCACGGCAGCCGGGGCTGGTGCTGTTCGGCGGTCGCTACGAGGGGGTGGACGAGCGGGTGATCGCGCGCCGCGTCGACCAGGAACTGTCGATCGGCGACTACGTGCTCTCCGGGGGCGAACTGGCGATGATGGTCCTGATGGACTGCGTGATTCGCCAGTTGCCGGGCGCGCTGAACGACGCGGAATCGGCGCGCCAGGAGTCCTTCGCCGACGGTCTGCTCGACTGCCCGCACTACACTCGGCCCGAAGTCCACCAGGGCCTCGCGGTACCGCCGGTGCTGCTGTCGGGCGACCATGCGGCGATCGCGCGCTGGAGGCGCAAGCAGTCGCTCGGGCGCACCTGGCAGCGTCGGCCCGACCTGCTGCTGCGGCGCCGGCTGGACGAGACCGATACCCGGCTGCTCGACGAGTTCCGTCGCGAGCAGGCGGGTGGAGAGGTGGGTCTGGCCCGCTGACCGCGGGTCGATCCGGACAAGAACCGGCGCGTCAAGTCCCGAGGGACCTCTGAGCGCCAGACCAGAAGAAGGAGCAGCACCGTGGATCTGATCAGGCAACTCGAACAGGAAGAGATCGCCCGCCTGGGCCGCAGCATCCCCGACTTCGCGCCGGGCGATACCGTGATCGTCAGCGTGAACGTGGTGGAAGGCGACCGCAAGCGGGTGCAGGCCTACGAGGGCGTGGTCATCGCCAAGCGCAACCGCGGGCTCAACTCGTCGTTCATCGTGCGCAAGATCTCCTCCGGCGAGGGCGTCGAGCGGACCTTCCAGACCTACTCGCCCGCGATCGCCGGCATCGAGATCAAGCGCCGCGGCGACGTGCGGCGCGCGAAGCTCTACTACCTGCGCAACCGTTCGGGCAAGTCCGCGCGCATCCGCGAGAAGCTGGTCGCGCGCGTCGCGAAGCCGGCCGCGGCTGCCGTCCCGGCCGCCGCCAAGGGCGGCGAACAGGGCTGAGCGCCGCGTGCGGACTCCGGTCCGCACCGCGACGCCGGTCGCCGGGCACCGCCCGCCGGCCACCGGCGTCGCGCGCCGGTTCGCCGCGGTGCTGTGGCTCGCGGCGATAGCAGGTCCCTGGCCGGCGGGGCCGGCGCAGGGCGCGGAGCGTCTCGCGCCGGAGGCGGCCGACCCGCTTGACTCCGCGTCGAGGCTGCTCGCGGCCGGGGCACCCGCGCTCGCGCTGAGGAGACTGGCCTCGGCACCGGATGGCATCGAGGCCCGCCGCCTGCGCGCTGAAGCGGCCGGGCGGTTGCCGCCGGGCCCCGAGGGTGACCGCCAGCGCGTGGCGGCCGCCGAGGCGCTGACCGGCATCCACGAGCCGTGGGCGGTGAGCGTGCGGCTGGAGGGCGCGGCCGCCGCGTTGCGAACCGATGCCGGCGCAGCTGGCGCGGTCAGGGCACGGCGGATGGCGGCCGCGGCGATCTGGTCGCCGGCGGCCCGCGAGGCCGCGGTCGAACAGGGCCGGCGCCTGATCGTGCGCGGGCTGTTCGCGGAAGGCCTCGAGGACGAGGCCTACGCGGCGCTGCTGCGCTGGCGGCTCGACATGCCGCAGGCCGACCCGGCGCGGGTCGCCGAGATGGCGGCCCTGCTGGTCGGGACGCGGCACGCCCGCGAGGCGCTGCCGCTGCTCGCTGCGCTCGAGCCTGCGTCGCCCTCGCGCCTGCTGCTGCAGGCGCGGCTGGGGCTCACGCCGCCTGCGGAGGCGGCGCAGCGTCTGCGCAGCGCACTGGGTCAGGGCGCGCCCGCGTGGTTCTGGAGGCACGCGCGCGAGGTGGGACGCGCTGCCGGCGACCCGGTGCTCGCGGTCGAAGCCGGCCTGCGCCTGGCCGCGGCGGGCGAGCCCTTTCCCGTGTCCGGGCGTGCCGGGACGCGGGATCGCGATCCGGTGTCGTGGGCCGACGCGCTGCGCGCGGAACTTCGCGACGCCGCAGTCGCTGCCGCCACCGACCGCCAGCTGCTCACAGGCGACGATTTCGGCTGGATGGACGAGGCGGGGCGGCTGGCGGCGACCGACCCGCCGCGCGCTCGCGCGCTGTTCGCCGGCATGGCGAGCTCTGGTGCCACCGCCGGTACGCGCGAGCATGCGCGGCTGCAGTGGGTGATCTCGATGCGCGAGTCGGGCCTGGGACGCGCCGCGACGCTGCTGTTCCCGCCCGGCGCGTCCGACCTGCCGCCCGACGTGGCCCGCCAGCTGGGCGCCGCGGCTGCCAGCGCCGGTCAACCGGAGGTGGCGATCGGCTACTGGCGATCGCTCCCCGGACCTGGCGGTGGCGAGGATCGAACGTGGGCGCTCACACTTGCGCAAGTTCTCGTCGACACGGGGGAACATGACGAGGCGGTGCGCCGACTGCGGCGGGCGGCCGGTGTCGCGCCAGCGGCCGATCCAGGCCTGATCGCGCTCGCCGAGCGGATGACCGACGCCGGTGTCCCGGCGCAGGCCCTGGCCCTGCTCGAGGGCATGGTCGCGCCCGCCGGCCTGATCCGCCCGTTGCAGCTCGCGCGCGCGCGGGCTGCCGAAGCCGAAGGTCTGCTCGGGCGGCCGGATCGCCCGGGGAGGGTGCCCCCCGGCGCTCGTGGCCCGATCCTGCCTCCCGAGGCCGCCTTCGCGCTGGCGGCTGCCGGCTTCCTCGCGGCGGCAGCCGCCGCGCCCGGGCCCGGCGATGCGGCGGGTCTGGAAGCCAGGCTGCGTGCCGCCCGCAACCTCGAGCGGGCCGGAGCGCGCGCGGCGGCGCGGTCCGAGTACGAGGCGGTCGCGCGGCAGTCGCGCGATCCGGGGTTGCGCGATCTCGCGAGGCGGGCGCTGTCGGCCTACTGAGGCACCGGCGCGGAGGGCTGCAGCCGCTGCCCCCGAGGCGGGGCTGCCGTAGACTGCTCCCTCGCGGTTGCCGCGACGAGGGAGAGGAGCGGGCACGATGACGACGGCAAGCGGGCAGCGCCCCGACCGGGGCGCCGATGCGCTGGCTTCGGCGATCGCCGAGGCAGGGGTGGAGCGGGTATTCTCGCTCTCGGGCAACCACATCATGGCCCTGTACGATGCGCTGCCCGATGTCGGCGTGGACCTGATCCACGTGCGCCACGAGGGCGCGGCGGTGCACATGGCCGATGCGTGGTCGCGGCTGACCGGCGGCACCGGGGTCGCGCTGCTCACCGGGGGCCCTGGCCACGCCAACGGCGTATCGGCGCTGTACACCGCGCTCGCGGCCGAGTCGCCGATGGTGCTGCTCTCCGGACAGGCGCCGCTCGCCGACGCCGGCCGCGGCGCGTTCCAGGAGATCGACCAGGTCGCGCTGGCCGCGCCGCTGGTCAAGGCTTCGCTGTGTGCGTCCTCGCCGCAGGAGGTCGGTCACGCGTTCGCGCGCGCCGTGACCATTGCCCACGCCGGGCGTCCCGGCCCGGTCTACCTGTCGCTGCCCAGCGACGTGCTGGAAGGGGCCGTGAGCGACCGGGCGTCTGCGCGCGCGCCGACGCCCGCGGTCGTGGCCGGCCCGGGACTGACTCGCGCGTCGGCCGACGCGATCGTCGGCCTGCTGCGCCAGGCCCGCCGGCCGCTGGTGCTGGCCGGTCCCGCGTGCATGGCGGCCTCGGCGCGAGCGGCGCTCGCCTCGCTGGCGCAGGCGGCGGGCGTCCCGGTGCTCGGCATGGAGAGTCCGCGCGGCGTCAACGATCCGTCGCTGGGGGCGTTCGCCGAGGTCCTCGCCGAGGCGGATCGGGTGGTGCTGGTCGGCAAGCCGGTCGACTTCACCCTGCGGCTGGGCGCGGCGATCCCGGCGCAGGCCGGCGTCGTGGTCATCGATCCCGATCCGGCCCTGATCGCGCGCGCGCAGCGGGCGCTGGGTGCCGAGCGGGTCGAGCTCAGCGCGGTGGCGGCTGCGGCACCCGCGCTGCGCGCGCTCGCCGAGGCGGCGGGCCGCGCAGGCGAGCCGATCGCCCCCGCGTGGGCCGCGCGCGTGGCCGAGGCGGTCGCGTGGCGCCCGCCGTCGTGGGCGACGGTGGAGGGGGTCGAGCCCGGGCGGCTGCATCCGGTGCAGATGTGTCGCGCGATCCAGCCGCTGCTCGATGCCGACCCGTCGGCCGTGCTGGTGGCCGACGGCGGGGAGATCGGCCAGTGGGCGCAATCCTGCCTGCACGCGCCCGACCGCATCATCAACGGGGTCGCCGGATCCATCGGCGCGGCGCTGCCCTTCGCGCTGGCCGCGAGCCTCGCGCGACCCGGGGCCACGGTGATCGCGGTGCTCGGGGACGGGACGTTCGGGTTCCATCCGGCCGAGTTCGACACCGCGGTGCGGGCCGGCGCGCGGTTCGTCGCGGTGGTCGGCAACGATCAGTGCTGGAACGCCGAGCATCAGATCCAGTTGCGCGACTATGGCGCCGCGCGCGCCCGGGGCTGCGAACTGCTGCCCACGCGCTACGACCGCGTCGCCGAGGGTTTCGGCGGCCATGGCGAGTTCGTCACGGCCGCGGGCGAACTGCCGGCCGCGCTGGCCCGGGCGAGGGCGAGCGGCCTGCCCGCCTGCGTGAACGTGCTGATCGAGCGCCATCCGGCGCCGGTACTGCGCCGCGTCTGACGCGCGACGACCGACGCGCGACGACCGACGTGCTGCAGCCGGAGCGCAGCGACGGACGTGCTGCGATTGGCGTACCTCGACGGTCGTGCTGCGACTGCCGTGCTGCAACGGATGTGCCGCGATGGATGTGCCGCCACTGACGCTCCACGACCGACGTACCGCGACCGACGTGCCGTTCCCGATCCGTTGCGGGTGACGCGCCGCGACCGCCTGGCCGTGCGGCGGGTGTCGTCGGGTCCGAGCCGAGGCTGCCAGACCGCTTGCCGGGCCTCCCCTGCGCCGCGCCACGAGGTCGGCGGTGCCGGCCAGCGTGGCTGGCGTTCGGTCCCCCGAGGGCGCGGGTCGCCGGCGACGGCGACGCGCTGCGTCCGGCGGCAGCGTCCGGTGCTGCCCGCGTGCGCGGGCTCGTCCACCGGGGCCGCCGGCCGGGCGGCGCACGGCCGATGGCGGCCGCGGCGCGAAGCTGCTGTCCGCGCCGGCGCACGCCGGGTGCACGGGAGGGCGAGGACCGTGCCGGGTGAGTCCGGGCGGATGGACCGCGCCAGCTCCGGGGTTGCCGGGGGTGCGGCACCGGGGCGAACGCGCCGGGCGGATCCGCGTCGGCAGGTAGCGGTGGCAGATCGGCGTCCCGC
>JBIPNU010000124.1:0-6603 GCA_044370615.1 Burkholderiales bacterium | reverse complement strand
GCGGCTCGAACTGGGCGGTCGGGTGGTCAACGGCGTGGGCGCCGACACCGATATCGTCGTCGCCTCGGTCAAGGCCTACCTCAACGCGCTCAACCGGCTGCAGGCGAGCATCGATCGCACCAATCCGCAGCTCTAGGCGATCGGGCCGGCACCGGGGCACGGCGGCCGCGCGCGGCCATCGGGGGACCGACTCCCGGGGGCATCGTGCGGCGGCACCTGCCGATCCGCGCTCCGTGCCCGCGCACGTGCGTGCCCGGGCAATCGACCCCCGCAGGCACTGCCGGGCGAACGCACGGCGTGCGGGGCGCGTGCCTGCGGCGTGGGCCGCTCAGGCGCGCGAGCCGCCGCCCAGCCCCGGTGCGGTGGGCAGGCGATGCGCATCGCGCGCATAGAAGGCCGCTGCGGCGATGAACACGGCGGCCAGCAGCGCCTGCGACCAGCCGCAGGCCGATCCTGCCCCGGTCTCGGCGTAGCCGCGCATCACGCCTTCGACGAAGCAGGCGAGCACGAGCATCGGCGCCCACTGGTAGGTGTAGCGGCGACCGCGCAGGATGCCGAACAGCGGCGCGAGCAGCGGCAGCACCTTCAGCGCGAGCAGCGAGCCGCCCGCGCGCAGCGGGGCGAGCCACAGCTCCCAGGCGAGGCCGAGCGCGATGAGGCTCACGAGGCTGCCGATCGCCAGCCAGTGGCAGAGCGCGACGCGGGGTGCCGAGGGCGGCGGCAGCGCCCGGCGGCTCATGCGCGCAGCCGCGCGGCGACTTCGGCGACCCGGCGCCCCAGCGCCGTGGCGAGCGTTGCCTCCTCGGCGCTCAGCGGGAAATCGCCGGCGGGACCGGCGACATGGCTCGCGCCGTAGGGTGTGCCGCCGCCCCGGGTGCTGGCGAGCGCGCTCTCGGTGTACGGCAGGCCGACCAGCAGCATGCCGTGATGGAGCAGGGGCACCATCATCGACAGCAGGGTGCTCTCCTGGCCGCCGTGCTGGGAGGCCGACGAGGTGAACACGCCGGCCGGCTTGCCGACGAGCGCCCCGCTCGCCCAGAGCGCCGGTGCCCTCCAGGAAATGCTTGACCGGCGAGGCCATGTTGCCGAAACGGGTGGGCGAGCCCAGCACGAGGCCGGCGCAGCGGCGCAGATCCTCGTGGGTCGCGTAGGGGGCGCCGTCGTCGGGCACGGGCGGGGCCGCCACCTCGGTCACCGGCGCCACCGGCGGCACCGTGCGCAGGCAGGCGCGCAGGCCCGGCACCCGCTCGACGCCGCGGGCCACCCGCTGCGCGAGCTGGCGCACCGCGCCGTCGCGGCTGTAGTAGAGCACCAGCACTTCGTCCATCATGCCTCCGTCCCACCCGCGCCACGTGCCGTGAGCCGGACACCCGCCCGCGCGGCCGCCAAACCTCCGACAATAGCGCGCATGGTCACGCCCTCCAACCCGCCGGCAACCGTCCCGTCGCGCATCCGGCTGTCGCGGCGGGCGCTGCATCTTGCCTGGGCGCGATTCGCCGAGGCACGCTGCCTGGATGCTGCCTCGGGGCTCGCCTTCACCACGCTGCTCGCGCTGGTTCCCCTGCTCGCGCTGGGGCTCGCGGTGGCGACGCTGCTGCCAGCCTTCGAGGCGATGCAGGCAACCTGGACCCGGTTCGTCGAGGAGAACCTCGTGCCCGATGCCGCCGAGCGGCTGTTCTCGGTCTACCTTGCCGGCTTCGCGGGCAAGGCGGCGGGTGTGTCGGCGCTCGGGCTGCTGCTGCTGCTGGTCACGGCGCTGCTGCTGGTGATGGCGATGGAATCGGCGTTCGACGACCTGTGGCGGCAGCCGCGCCGCCGGCTCAGGTTGCGCTGGGTGGCGCTGCGCGGGCTGGCGGTGAGCGTCGGGCCGCTGCTGGCCGGTGCGGGACTGTGGGCGATATCGCTGCTCGGCGCGCTCTACCCGGGCGGTCTCGGGCCCCTCGACCGGGTCGTGCCGGTGGCCGGCGCGCTGCTGCCGTGGCTGTGCACGGCGGTCGGGCTCGCGCTGCTGTATGCGACGGTGCCGCCGGATCCGGTGCGGGCGGTCGATGCCCTGAGCGGGGGGCTCGGCGCCAGCCTTCTGCTCGAAGCGGGTCGCCACGGCCTCGGCCTGTACGTACGCCACATCGGCGACTACGAGACCGTCTACGGGGTGTTCGCGACCGTCCCGATCTTCCTCGTCTGGGTCTACCTGTCGTGGCTCGCGGTGCTGGCCGGCGCCGCGCTGGTGGCCGCGTTGCCGCAGGCTCGAGACGAAGCGCGGGACATCCCCGCTCAGCGCGGGCGTGCAGAGTAATCCGGCGGCAGGCCGGTGGCCCGTGGCGCCGATGCGGCCACCTGCAATGGCGCGCGCGGGTCGTACTTCCAGTTCGCGATCCAGGCGCGCACCACGAGGTTGGGGTACTCGGGCCGGCCCAGGCTGCCGTTGTAGCGGCCGAGCGCGCGGAACAGGTTGCCCTGCTCCATGTCGAGGTAGTGGCGAAGGATCACGCAGCCGTAGCGCAGGTTGGTGCGCAGGTGGAACAGGTTGTGATCGGCGCTGCCGATCACGTCGGTCCAGAACGGCATCACCTGCATGAAGCCGCGCGCCCCCGCGCTGGAGACCGCGTACTTGCGAAACGCGCTCTCGACCTGGATCAGGCCCAGCACGAGTTGCGGGTCGAGGCCGGCGCGGGTGGCTTCGTAGTGCAGCGTGAGCAGGAACTCGCGTCTGAGCGCCTCGTCGGGCATGCGTCGCTGCAGCCGCACGGACATGTCGGCAAGCCAGTGTGCCGCCTCGGCGTCGCTTGCGAAGGCGTGCACCGCGACCGCGGTGTCGCTCACCGCGCGCGAGAGCGAAGCGCGCACCGTCGCGGCCAGCGGCTCGTAGCGCTGGGCGCCCGCGCGGGCCCCCGCCGCATGCAGGCCGGCGAGCGCCGCCGCCGCCCCGAGGACGGCTCGGCGGTTCACCGCGCAGCCAGCCGGGCGCACAGCTCGTCGGCCGCGGTGGCGAACGGCACCGCCGTCGCCTGCGCGTCGCGGCGCCCCTTGTACTCGCACTCGCCGCGCGCGAGGCCGCGATCGCCGATCACCAGCCGGTGCGGCACGCCGATCAGTTCGAGGTCGGCGAACATCGCGCCCGGGCGTTCGTCGCGATCGTCGAGGAGCACGTCGATGCCGCGCGCCCTGAGCTCGCCGTAGAGGCGGTCGGCCGCCTCGCGCACCGGCGCGCTCTTCGCGTATCCGATCGGCGCGATCGCCGCCTGGAAGGGCGCGATCGCCTCCGGGAAGACGATGCCGCGCTCGTCGTGGCCCTGCTCGATCGCCGCGCCGACGATGCGCGAGACGCCGATGCCGTAGCAGCCCATTTCCATCGGTCGGGCCTGGCCCTGGTCGTCGACGAAGCTCACCTGCATGGCGGACGAGTAACGGGTGCGCAGCTGGAAGATATGGCCGACCTCGATGCCGCGGCGAATTTCCAGCGCGCCGGCGCCGTCAGGACTGGGATCCCCGGCCACCACGTTGCGCAGGTCGTGCACGCCCCCGGAGGGTTCGGGCAGGTCGCGCCCGAAGTCGACATCGACGCAGTGCTCGCCCTCGGCGTTGGCGCCGCAGGCAAAGCTGCCCATCGCCGCGACGCTGCGATCGGCATACACGGGGATCGCCGGGTCGATGCCTACCGGGCCGATGTAGCCCGGCACGCAGCCCAGCGCGGCGACGATTTCCGGCTCGGTCGCGAAGCGCAGGTCGGCCAGCCCGGCGACCTTGCCTGCCTTGACCTCGTTCAGGGTATGGTCGCCGCGCAGCAACAGCAGCGCGAACCGTCCGCCAGCCACCACGGCGATCGTCTTGACGAGCCGGGCGGGCGCGATGCCCAGCGCACCGGCGACCGCCTCGCAGGCGGTAAGGCCGGGTGTGGGCACGCGGCGCATCGCGGGGCCGGGCGCGGGGCGCGAGCCCGCAGGCGCCAGGGCCTCGGCGAGTTCGATGTTGGCCGCATACCCGGAGCCGGGGCACCAGGCGATCGCGTCCTCGCCGGAGTCGGCCAGCACGTGGAACTCGTGCGAGCCGGTGCCTCCGATCTGGCCGGTGTCGGCGGCTACCGCGCGAAAGGCGAGCCCCAGCCGCTCGAAGATGCGGCAGTAGGTCGCGTGCATGAGGTCGTAGGTCCGTTGCAGGCAGGCGGCGTCGGCGTGGAACGAGTAGGCGTCCTTCATCACGAACTCGCGGGCGCGCATCACCCCGAAGCGTGGCCGGATCTCGTCGCGGAACTTGGTCTGGATCTGGTACAGGTTCACCGGCAGCTGGCGGTAGCTGCGCAGGTCGCGCCGGACCGCGTCGGCGACCACCTCCTCGTGGGTGGGGCCCACGCAGAACTCGCGCTCGTGGCGATCGCGCAGTCGCAGCAGTTCCGGGCCGTACTTCTGCCAGCGACCGGACTCCTGCCACAGCTCGGCGGGTTGCACGGCCGGCATCAGCAGCTCGACCGCGCCGGCCGCGTCCATCTCCTCGCGGACGATGCGCTCGACCTTGCGCAGCACGCGAAGGCCCAGCGGCATCCAGGTGTAGATGCCGCGCGCGAGGGGCTTGACCAGGCCCGCGCGCAGCATCAGGCGGTGGCTGGGCAGTTCGGCCTCGGCCGGGGCTTCCTTGAGCGTGGCAAGATAGAAACGGGAGGTTCGCATCGTGGCTTCCGGTGCCGGCCGCGCGGGCACCGGCGTCGGTCGGGGAGAGGTCGTGGACAGACCGGATTCTAGGGGGCTTTGCGCCCGGCGGGCGGGCCCGCGGCGGGTGGCCGCGCCATGAGCAGCCGGTCGGGCTGGTTCGCGCGCTGGCCGCGGCGCGCGCCGCGGCCCCGGGTGCGCGTGGCCGACGAGGAGGGCGTGCGGCGGCTCTACATCGGCACCGACACGGTGCAGAGCGCGATGCGCCTGTCCGACCCGGATGCGCTCGAACTCGCCTATACGCGCGCGATGCTCGCGCCGCTGCTGTTCCGGCCCGAGCCGCGGCGTGTCGTACTGGTCGGCCTGGGCGGGGGCTCGCTCGCGAAGTTCGTCCTGCGCGCGCTGCCGCAGTGCCGCCTTGTCGCGGTCGAGCCCGACGGCGAGGTGATCGACGCCGCGCACCGGCATTTTCACCTGCCGACCGACGACCCGCGCCTGCGGGTGCGGCAGGAGGACGGGGTCGCGCATGTCGCCGCATGCGCGCCGGGCAGCGTGGACCTGCTGCTGGTCGATGCGTTCGACGGGCACGCGCAGGTCGAGGCGTGCGCCGGAGCGGGGTTCCTGCGCGCCGCGGACGCTGCGCTGAGCGCGGAGGGTGCCTGCGCGTTCAACCTGTGGAATCACGCCGCCTCCTATCCCGCGTACCGCGACCGCTTCCTCGATGTCTTTCGCGCCCGCGCGGTGCTGCTCCCGGCCTCTCGCCCGGGCAACCTGGTGGCGATCGGCCTGGCACGCGCCGGTGGCGACTGGCGCTGGTCGACCCTGCAGGCCCGTGCCCGCGCGCTGAGGGCGCGTCACGGCCTCGAGTTCCCGTCTTTCGTCGACGGGTTGCGCGCGGCCAACCCTTACACCGCGGAGCGGCTGCTGCTGTGACCGGCGGGCGACCCGCCTGCCCCTTGTTCGGGGCGTGCGAGTCGTGAAAAAATCCTGTCACATGTCCGGGGGGCGGCGCCGCCCCGGCGCGCGCGACGGGGCGGTGTCCGCCGGCCGTCGCGCGGGGATGTGCGGCGCCTCGTCTTCGTCATGGTCCCCGCCCCGTGCCCCTCGATCCCGTCACCGCTCAGGCTGTGTGTGGTGCCCGCAAGCCTCGGGGCCGGGGGCGCCTCGGCGCGACGGAGGCCGCGTGATCGATCGCGAGGGCTACCGGCTCAACGTCGGCATCGTGCTGAGCAACACCCGCAACGAGGTGTTCTGGGGCAAGCGGGTGCGCGAGGACGCCTGGCAGTTTCCGCAGGGCGGCATGAAGCGCGGTGAAACCCCCGAACAGGCGATGTATCGCGAACTCGAGGAGGAGGTCGGTCTCCTCGCGGGCCATGTCCGCATCCTCGGGCGCACGCGCGAGTGGTTGCGCTACGACGTGCCCGAGCGGTGGGTCCGTCGCGATGCCCGCGGGGTCTATCGGGGGCAGAAGCAGATCTGGTTCCTGCTGCGACTGGTCGGCCGCGACAGCGACGTGCGCCTGCGCGCGAACGACAAGCCGGAGTTCGACGCCTGGCGGTGGAGCGACTACTGGGTGCCGGCGCAATCGGTGGTGGAGTTCAAGCGCGAGGTCTACCAGAGCGCGCTGACCGAGCTCGCGCGCTTCCTGCCGCGGCCCGGCGGACCTTCGGGGCCCGGGGGACCGTCGGGGCCCCCGGGACCGGCTGCACCCGCTCGCGCGGCGCACCGAGGCCCGGTCCGGGGCACCGGCGTGCATGCGGTCGGCGTGCGCCGCGGCACCGGCGCGCGCTCGGTGTCCGAGCGCTAGAACCCGCGGCTGCGCGCGCCGAGCGCCGCGATGCGCACGGTGGCGGATGGATGACGGCGGCGGACAGGGCCCGCGTCCGCGCGGGCGGACCGGGGGCGTGATCCAATACGGCGGGTGCGGGACACGCGGCGGTGGCCATGTGTTCCTTGCCCA
>JBIPNU010000122.1:0-6621 GCA_044370615.1 Burkholderiales bacterium | reverse complement strand
TCCGGCAGCGCCGACATCGGCATCGCGACCGAATCCCTGCTCGACTATCCCGACCTGGTCGTGCTGCCGGCCTACGAATGGAGTCACGTCGTGGTGGTCCCGGCCGGACACCCGCTGCTTGGCGCAGGTCGACTCACCCTGTCGCGCCTGTGCGAACACCCGATCATCACCTACGACCCGGGCTTCACCGGCCGGCCGCACCTCGACGCGGCGTTCGCCCGCGCGAAGCTGCGCCCGGACATCGCGCTCACCGCGATGGACGCCGACGTGATCAAGACCTACGTCGAACTCGGCCTCGGCGTGGGCATCGTGGCCGAGATGGCCTATGACGCGAAGCGCGACCGCGCGCTGCGAGCGATCCCGGCCGCGCACCTGTTCGAACGCAACTTCACCCGCGTCGCGCTGCGCAAGGGCACCTACCTGCGCGGCTTCATGCTGGCCTTCCTCGAACGTTTCTCGCCCCAGCTCACCCCCCCCGCAGTGCGGCGCGCGATGGGCGTGGACGGACCGGCACGCGGGCGCCGCGCCTGAGGGCGAGGGCAGCACTGCGGCGGCGCGCAGCACGCGCGGCGCCCGGTCGTCGACACGCTCGCGGAGCGGCCTCGCGTGCCGCCACGACCCCGCGCGGCCTCGACCCTGCGGCCCCCTCGACCCTCCGCCCCCGGGCCCCTCGGGCTCTGGACGACTCGACCCCTCGCCGTCTCGTCCCTGCGCAGTCTCGATCCTTCGGCCCCTCGATCCCTCGACCCACGGCACCTCGGCCTCGGGCCACCTCGGCCTCTCGACGCCTCGATGCCACGCCCCCTCGACCCGCCCCCGCGCCGCAGGGTGCACGCCCCCACCGCCGCGCGCGGTTCGTGCACCATTGGGGCCGAGGCGCGCGCCCCGCGCGTCACGCCCCCCTGCCCTCGGAGCCCTCTGCCGTGATCGCGAACACCCTGCGCAGGCTCGCCGCCCTGGGCGCGGCGCTCGGCGCCAGCGCCGTGCTGGCGCAGACGCCACCGGCGTTTCCGCTCAAGCCGGTGCGGCTGATCGTGCCCTTCGCGCCCGGCGGCGCCAACGACATCGTGGCTCGCCTGGTGGGCGCGCGTCTGGGCGAGTCGTGGACGCAGGCGGTGCTGATCGAGAACCGGCCCGGTGCCGGAGCCACGCTGGGGATGGAACTGGTCGCGCGCGCGGCACCCGACGGCTACACGCTCGGCGCCGGCAACCAGTCGAGCCTCGTGATCGGACCGCTGCTCAATCCGAAGGTCGCCTACGACCCGCAGCGCGATCTCGCCGCGATCGGCAGCACCGCAGCCACGCCGTACGTGATCGCGGTGAACGCCCGCGTGCCCCTGCGCAGCCTCGCGGACCTGCTGCGACTCGCCAGGGCGAAGCCGGGATTCCTGTCCTACGGCACCGCGGGCTCGGGCACCATCTCGCACATCGCGACCGAACTGCTGCTCGACGCCACCGGCACGCGCATGCTGCACGTGCCCTACAAGGGCGCGGGCCCGTATCTCACGGCCCTCATCGCCGGCGAGAGCCCTTCGTGCGCAACGGCCAGTTGCGGCTGCTCGCCTCGACGGGCGCGCGACGCGCCGAGACCGCGCCCGACCTGCCCACGCTCGCCGAGGGCGGCGTGCGCATCGCGGCGATCGAAGGCCGCTACGGCATCGTCGGCCCCGGCGCCCTGCCGCGCGAGCTGGTGCTGCGCATCAACGCCGCGATCGGACAGGCGGTGAAGAGTCCGGACCTCAGACAGCGGCTGCTCTCGCAGGGCTTCGAGCCGATCATCGATCGGCCGGAACAGTACGCGGCCGCGATCCGCGCGGAGATCGAGTCGATCGCCCGCGTGATCCGCGCCGCCGGCCTCAAGGCCGATCAGTAGGGCTGGCCCATGCCACGCCGGGTCTCGAGCGCGCTTGACGCCTGCCCGCCCCCTGCCTATCGTGGATCGCCCGTCTTCGCTGGCGTCGATGCCATGCCCTCGCTGTCACCAACCCCGCCCCTCGCCGCTGCACCGCGCGGCTCACCCCAGCGGCACCGGGTTCCCGCGAGCGCTCGCACCCGACGGATACTGCAGGCCGGTGGATGGCTCGTCGCGCTTGCCGGGTGCGCCAGCGCGCTGGCACAGCCGGCGTGGCCGGCGAAGCCGATCACCCTGATGGTGACCGTTGCCGCCGGCGGATCGATCGACGCGATCGCGCGCGTCATCGGTGACGAACTGTCGCGATCGGTCGGCCAGCAGGTCCTGGTCGAGAACCGCGGCGGCGCAGCCGGCAACATCGCGGCGGTGGCCGTGGCGCGCGCGGCTCCCGACGGGCACACGCTTCTCGTCTCGGGCACCAATCTCGTGCTCAACCCGTTCCTGCGGAAGAAGGACGACACCTGGGTCGACCCGGTGAAGTCGCTCGCGCCAGTCGCGCTGACCGCCCGCACCAACTACGTGCTGGTGGTCGGGCCACAGGTGAAGGCGAACACACTCGACGAGTTCATTGCCTGGGCGCGGCGGCAGGACGGCAAGCTCAGCTTCGGCTCGTCGGGCGCGGGCAGCAACATCCACCTCGCGACCGAGGTGTTCAACTCGATCGCCGAGATCCGCGCCACGCACATCCCCTACAAGGGACTGGCGCCGGCGGTGCAGGATCTGCTCGGCGGGCGCATCGACTACCTGTTCGATTCCGCCACGGCGGTCGAGCAGGTACGCGGTGGTCGCATCCGGGCGCTCGCCGTCGTGGGACCGCAGCCGCTCGCCGCGCTGCCCGAACTCAAGGCGCTCTCGGCGCTGGGGGTGCGCGGCATGGACGGCATGTCCGGCTGGCACGGCTGGTTCGCCCCGATGGGAACCCCGGCGGAGACCGTGCGACGCATCAACGCCGAGGTCACCCGCATCGTCGCCCAACCCAAGGTGCGCGAGCGCATCGCGGCGCAGGGCGCGGAGCCCGCCACCGCGAGCGTCGAGGAGTTCGCGCGGCGGGTGGTCGAGGACATGCAGCGGGTCGAACCGGTGATCCGGCGGCTGGGGCTGAGCGTCTACTGAGGAGGCGGTACACCGTCCGGCCGCCTTTGCGCGACCGGAGCGTGGGGGAGCGGCGGGAACCGGCGGAACGCCACGACAGGAAGCCGGCCGGCGCCGATGGCCATGTCGGCCACAAACGGGAGGAGATTCGAAATGAAGCGACGCAACCTTCTTGCTGCCGGAGCCTCGGTGGCGACACTGACGCTGTCTGGCTGCGCAACGCCGGACGCGAACGACGGATGGATCGCGCTGTTCGACGGCGGCAACCTCGATGCCTTCGACCGACTGGGCGAGGCCGACTGGCGCGTGGCCGGTGGCGTTCTCGAGGCGACTCGCGGGCCGGGCTTTCTCGTGACGCGGCGCAGCTTCGGCGACTTCCGCCTGCAGGCCGAGTTCTATGTCGAGACCCAGACGAACAGCGGCATCTTCATCCGCTGCCAGGATGCCCGCAAGGTCACGGCAGCCAACGCCTACGAGGTGAACATCTGGGATGCGCGCAAGGACCCCACCTACGGCACCGGCGCCGTGGTGGACTTCGCGAAGGTGTCGGCACCCTTCCCCAAGGCGGGCGGCCGCTGGAGCACCTTCGACATCACCGCGCGGGGCCGCCGCATCACCGTGATCTTCAACGGCCAACGCACGGTCGACTTCGAGGACGGCAAGTTCGCCGCCGGTCCGATCGCGCTGCAATCCGGTGGCGGGCTGGTACGCTTCCGCTCGGTGAGAATCCTGCCTCTCTGAGCCGCGCGGTCTTGCCGGCAGCCCGGCCCGATTCACGCTGGCGGGCGGTTCAGGCGGGCTGCCATTCGAACACCCGGCCGGGGGTCCCCGGCCGGGCGAGCGCCTCGTGCGCGACCGCCAGCCCGGGCACGCAGATCAGACGCCCGTCGTGCGCGAGCAGCGGCCAGCCCGGGCGCTGCCACGGCGGCACCGCCGCCTCCTGCCAGAGATTGCGCAGCGTGCGATGCCGGGGCGGGAGCCCGATCGCGATACGCGGCATCGCCTCGCCCGCGTCCGCGCGACAGAGCACGTCGAGCGCATGCTCGCGCAGCCAGCGCAGGCACACGCCCTCGCCGATCGCCGGCCGCATCACGAGCACGCCGGTCGTCCCCAGCCGCATGCGCGAGCGACGGTTCCACGGGCGGACGAGGCCAGCGGTCGCAGCCCCGGCCCCCTGCGCTGGCAGCAGCCACAGCCGGTCGCGCCAGCGACGCAGCAGCCGTGCGCCCAGCGGCACCGAAACGACCGCGTCGGACGCGGCATCCAGCGCCTGCCGCAACGCCTCGGCCAGACGTCGCTGCGAGGGCATCGGCTCTCCCGCCTCCTGCAGCCAGGCGCGCAGCGCACCGCGCGCGCGCGCGGCACCCAGCGACCGCAGCGCGCCGACCGATACGCTGGCCTCGCCCGCGCGGGCAGCGCTCAGGTCCGCCTTCCCGACGGCCTGCATCAGGGCATCGGCCTCGGCGAGCAGGTGAGCGCTGCGCGCGAGCGCCGCCTGCGCGCCGGGAAACCGCTCCCCCAGCAGCGGCAGCACGCGCGCGCGCAGGAAGTTGCGATCGAACGCCTCGTCCGCATTGCTCTCGTCGCACACCCACTCGAGCCCCCGCGCGCGCGCGCAGGTCTCGATCACCTCGCGGGGCAGCGTGAGCAGCGGACGCAGCCAGCGCCGCGCCCGGTGGAGTTCGGGCATTGCGGCCAGTCCGCGCGCTCCGGCGCCGCGAAGCAGCTGCAGGAGCACCGTCTCTGCCTGGTCATCGCGATGATGGCCGAGCACCACCCAGTCCGATCCCACCCGGTCGAGCGCCGCACGGCGCGCCTCGCGCGCCGCCGCCTCGGTACCCAGACCACCGTCGCGGTCCACCTTCACCCGCGTCACGGTGCACGGCACGGACAGGCGACGACACAGCGCGCGCGCCGACCGCGCCCAGCGCGCAGCGTTCGGGCTCAATCCGTGATGCACGTGCAGCGCGCGAACCTGCAGCCCGCGTGCGGGTGCCAGCCGCACCAGCGCGTCGAGCAGCACGGTGGAGTCGCACCCACCCGACAGTCCCACGCAGAGATCGGCGCCGGACGCCACGCCCGCACGATCGAGGCATTCACGCAGCGCACGATCGACGCTGGCCATCGCGCGCGCCGCGGCCGGCGGCGCGACGCTGTCATCGACCCTGTCGCCTCCCGCCGAGCGAGCCGGACGTGCGCGGGCAGGCCGCGCACGCTCGGCACGCGCCAGCGCGGGCTCAGCCCGGCTCGACCTCGCGGAACTTGCCATGAGCCATCAACCGATCGAAGCGACGCTCGAGCAGGTCGTCGAGCGGCTGGGCCTGCAGCGACTTCAGCACATCGACGAAGGTACGGCGCAGCCGCTGCATCATCTGCTCCGGGTCGCGGTGCGCGCCCCCTGCCGGCTCGGAGACGATACGGTCGATCAGGCCCAGCGACTTCAGCCGCGTGGCCGTGATGCCGAGCACGGCCGCCGCGTCGGGCGCTTTCTCGGCGCTCTTCCAGAGGATCGACGCTCCGCCCTCGGGGGAGATCACCGAATAGGTCGAGTATTCGAGCATCAGCAGCGCATCGCCGACCGAGATCGCCAGCGCACCGCCCGACCCACCCTCGCCGATCACGGTGCAGACGACGCGCGTGCGCAGCCGCGACATTTCGTACAGGTTGCGCCCGATTGCCTCGGACTGGCCACGCTCCTCGGCACCGACCCCCGGGTAGGCGCCCGGCGTGTCGACGAAGGTGAACACCGGCAGTTCGAAGCGTTCGGCCAGCCGCATCAGCCGCAGCGCCTTCCGATAGCCCTCGGGCCGGGGCATGCCGAAGTTGCGCGCGAGCTTCTCCTTGGTGTCCCGCCCCTTCTGGTGACCGATGACCACGCAGGGCTGGCCCTCGAAGCGGGCGAGCCCTCCGACGATGGCCGCGTCATCGGCGAACGCGCGGTCGCCGTGCAGTTCCTCGAAATCGGTGAACAGGCGATCGATGTAGTCGCGGGTGTAGGGACGCTGCGGATGGCGCGCCACCTGCGATACCTGCCAGGGCGTCAGCTTCGCGTAGACCGTCTCGGTCGTCTTCGCGCGCTGGCGCGCGAGTTCGTCGAGTTGCGCGGTGATGTCGACGCCGGAACTTTCCTGCGACTGGCGCAGCGCCTCGATCCGCGCCTCGACCTCGGCGATCGGCTTTTCGAAGTCCAGGAAGGTCTGTTTCATCGGCGCATCATAGCCCAAGCGCTACCGGGCGGCTTTGCGCGCTCCTGCAACCGGCGATGCGGCGCCACGCGCGTGGATTGCGGTCGCCCGGATCGCGCCACGCGGGCACCGCCCCGGGAGCCTGGCAGCCACCGCGACGACACGGGGTCGCCGAGGCGCTGCCACGGACACCGGGCGCGCCAGACCCCGCCCCGGGATGAAGGGACCATCGGCTAGAATCCGGCGCCGCCTCCGCCACGGATCCGCCATGCTCCCGACGCTCGCCTTCGACATCGAGACGATTCCCGACATCGCGGGCCTGCGCCGGTTGCACGACCTGCCGGACGCGCTCCCGGATGCCGACGTCGCCGAGATGGCCTTCCAGAAGCGTCGGGCAAGCCACGGGCACGACTTCCTGCCGCTACACCTGCA
>JBIPNU010000120.1:0-6643 GCA_044370615.1 Burkholderiales bacterium | reverse complement strand
TCGCGCTCGCTGCGCGGCTTGAGGCGCACCGTCATCGAACCCACGTTGGTCTGCAGCACGCCGCCGAAGCCCTGGCCCGCGCTCGAGCGCACGCCGGCGACGTTCGGGTTGGCCATCACCGTGGAGGTGACCACCTGCTGCCGGCGGGCCATCTCCTCGAACGGCAGGCCCTCGGGGCCGCGGGTGGTGACGTTGATCACGCCGGTGTCCTGGCGCGGGATGAAGCCCTTGGGCACGATCTGGAACAGCTGCCAGGTGCCCCACAGCACCACGCCCGAGAGCAGCAGCATCGTCCAGCGATGGCGCATGCACCAGCGCAACGACCGCTCGTAGCCGCGCTTGCTCGCCTCGAACAGCGCCTCGAACCAGTCGAACAGGAAGAAGTGGCTGTGCGAGGTGGTGAGGTAGCGGCTGCACAGCATCGGCGTGAGCGACAGCGAAATGATGCCCGACAGCGCCACCGCGATGCCCACCGTGACGGCGAACTCGGTGAACAGCCGGCCGAGCAGTCCGCCCATGAACAGGATGGGCAGGAACACCGCGACCAGCGACACGGTCATCGACAGGATGGTGAAACCGATCTCCTTCGAGCCGTCGAAGGCGGCCTGGAGGCGGGTCTTGCCCATCTCCATGTGCCGGGCGATGTTCTCCAGCACGACGATCGCGTCGTCGACCACGAAGCCCACCGCCAGGATGATGGCGATCAGCGACAGGTTGTTGATCGAGTAGCCCAGCAGATACATGATCCCGAAGGTGCCCATCATCGAGGTGGGCAGCACCAGCGCGGTGATCAGCGTGGCCCGGGCGTTGCGCAGGAACACCAGGATCACCAGCACCACGAAGGTGGTGGCGGTCAGGAGCTTCACGTAGACCTGGTTGATGGACGCCTTGATGAACTCGGACCGATCGAACACCACGTCCATCTTCGCGCCGGCGGGCAGCGCGGGGGTCAGTTCGGGCAGCAGCTCGTTGATCTTGCGAACCACCTCGATGGTGTTCGAGCCGGGCTGGCGCTGGACGCCCAGCACGATGGCCCGCTGGTTGTTGAACCAGGTCCACGAGCGGTCGTTGGCCACGCCTTCCTCGACCCGGCCGATGTCGCCGAAGCGCACCGGCGCCCCGTCGCGGTAGGCCACCACCACGTTGCGGAACTGCGCCGCGGTGTCGATCGATCCGTCCACCTTGACCGAGTACTGGCGTGCCCGGCCGTCGAGCGAACCCGAGGGCAGGTTGCTGTTGCCCTGCTGGACCGCATTGACCACCTGCTCGAGGCCGAGGTTGCGGCGCGCGAGCTTGGAGGGGTCGACGAACAGGCGCAGCGCGTACTTCTGGGCGCCGAACACCTGCACCTGTGCGACGCCCGAGATCATCGACAGGCGCTGCGCGATGCGCGTCTCGGCGAACTCGTTCAACTTCGACAGCGCGATGTTCTCGCCGGTGAACGCCAGGAACAGGATCGGCGAGTCGGCCGGGTTGACCTTGCGCATTGACGGCGGCTCCATGCCATCGGGCAGGCGCCTCAGCGCCGTGGAGATCGCCGACTGCACGTCCTGGGCGGCGGCGTCGATGTCGCGCTCGAGGTCGAACTGCAGCGTGATGCGGACCGAGCCGTCGTAGGACACCGAACTCATCGTGTCGAGCCCGGCGATGGTGCTGAACTGGCGTTCGAGGACCGTGGCCACGGTGGTGGCCATGTTCTCCGGATTGGCGCCGGGGAGCTGGGCGGTCACCAGGATGGTGGGGAAGTCGACGTTGGGCAGCTCGTTGACCGGCAGCTTCTTGAAGCCCATCAGGCCGAAGAACACGAGCGCGATCATCAGCGTGGCCGTCGCGACGGGCCGCTCGATGAAGAGGCGGGAGATCGATACGTTGCTCATGTCAACTCCTGCGTCTGCCGTCGTGTCCGGATTCCGTTCGCGGGGGAGGGGCGCGATCAGGGCTGGCGCGGGGCAGCGTCGCCCTTGGCGGGTTCGCGGCGCGACGACGAGTCGCCCGAAGCGGCCTTGCCGGCCTCTCCGCGCGCGCCGCCGCCCTTCGCGGACTCGCCGGGGCTGCCTTCGCCTCGGGCAGCCTCGCCCTTCGCCGCTTCGGGGGCACCCTTGGCCGCCTCACCCTTGGCACCGTCTCCACCCTTGCCGCCCTTGCGCCCCCCCTTGCCGTCACCCTTGCCGGGCAGACGGACGGGTGCGTTCGGGGACAGGCCCGGGGGTACCTCGGTGATGACCCGCTCGCCGCCCTTCAGGCCCGAGGCCACGACGACCTTGTCCCCGAACTGGCGGTCGATCTGGATCTGCTGGACCCGCGCGCGCCCGCTGCCTTCCTCCTCGCCCGGCTGGAACACGTAGACGAAGGGTCCCTGCTGGCCCGGCTGCACGGCCGCCTCCGGCAGGATGACCGCCGAGGGCTCGGTGGTGAGCACGACCCGCACGGCCACGAACTGGCCTGGCCAGAGGAGGTCGCGGTCGTTGGGCATGCGCGCCTTCATCACGATGGTACCGGTCTGGGCGTTGACCGTGTTGTCGATGAACACGAGCTTGCCGCTGCCCAGCACGTCCGAACCCTGCTCGCGCATCACCTGCACGGTCAGTTCCCCCGAGGCCTGGTGCTTGCGCACGGCCGGCAGGACTTCCTGGGGCACGCTGAAACTGGCGAGCAACGGGTTGGTGCGGTTGATGGTGACCAGCGGGGTGCTGCCGGGGCCGGAGGTGAGGAGGTTGCCCGCCCGCACCGTGAGCGCGCCCAGGCGCCCGTCGATGGTGGCGCGGATCACCGTGTAGTCGGCCTGGACGCTCGCCTGCTCGAGCAGTGCCCGGTTGGCTTCCATCTGCGCCTGCAGGGCCGCCACGTTGGCGACGGCGGTGTCGTATTCGGCGCGGGTGATGAAGTCGCGCTCGAGCAGCGGGCGCAGCCGCTTCTCGTTGGCGCGGGCCAGCTCGAGGTTCGCCTGGTCGCGGGCCATCGCCGCCTTCGCCTGGTTCACCGACGCATCGAACTGCCGCGAGTCGATGCGGAACAGAACCTGTCCGGCCTTGACCCGGTCCCCCTCGCGCACCAGCACCTCGTTGAGCAGGCCGGACACCTGGGGGCGTACCGCCACCACGTGCTCGGACTCGATGGTTCCGACCACGTCGATCACCACCGGCATGGGGCCGACCTCGACCGGCGCGGTGCGCACGGTGATCGGGGGGCGCCCCCCCTTGCCGTCCTTCTTGGCGGCGCCCTTCACCGCTTCGCCCTTGCCCTTGGCCTCTTCGGCGAAGGGATTCCAGCGGCCGGTCTGCCAGGCGCCCAGCGCGAGCGCTGCGGCAATGATCGCGAGGCCGACGACGAGGATGAGGAGACGCTTCATGGCGGGTTCCGCTTCAGGGCTTCTGGACGGGGAGGGCGGGCTGCTCGCGGGGCGCGGCCGGCTGGGCCGGTGCGGCGCCGCCCTGGGCCACGGCCGCGTTGTTCACCAGCGGCAGCGAGCCGAGTGCGAAGTTCAGCTGCGAGAACGCGGTGTACCAGTTGAAGTAGGCATTGATGCGCTGCACGCGGGCGTTGACGTCGTCGGCCTGCGCGGTGATCACGTCGAGCAGGTTGCCGACGCCGCCGCGATAGCGTGCCTCGGCCACCTGCAGCGAGTTGGCGGCGGTGCGCACCAGCGACTCGGAACTGGTGATCGCCGCCGCCGCCGTCTGCAGGTTGAAATAGCCTTGCCACACGTCGAGTTCGACCTGGTTGGACAGCTGGTCTCTCAGCGCGCGCTGGCGCTCGGCGTTGGCTTCGGCGAGGCGCGCGTTGTAGGTATCGCGAAAACCGGTGAACAGCGGGATGCTCATCGTGAGGCCCAGCGCCCAGTTCGTGGTGTCGGGCCGGGACACGAAGTAGTTGTCGGCGTAGCTGGCGGTCGCGCCGATCGACGGCCGTCCTGCCGCCACCGCCGCGCGCTGCGTGGCGTCGAGCGCCCTCGCCGTGGCTTCGGCCGCGATGAGGTCCGGGCGCCCGGCCTTCGCGCGTTCGATGAGCGCGGACACCGATTCGGTCAGGGCGCCGGTGGGAACGGCCTCGGGCACCGGCGCGAGCGTGTAGCGCGCCGTCACCGGGATGCCAGCGCTCGCGGCCAGCCGACCGCGTGCCTGCGACACCAGCCCCTGCGACTGCTGCAGGGTGAGCTTCGCCTGCGCGACCGCGGTCTCGGCGCGGAACACGTCGCCGATCGTGGCGAGTCCGCTCTGGCGGCGCCGTTCGGTCGCCTCGAGGGTGGTCTCCGCATTGCGCAGCGAGATTTCGCCCGAGCGCACCAGCCCCTGCGCGCCCAGCAGCGCGTAGTAGGCCTGTTCGACGTTGAACACGACCGTCTGCAGTGCGCGGTTCTGGCTGAGGTTGGCGGCCAGCAGGTTGAAGCGGGCGGCCTCCAGCTGGCTTGCCCGGGCGCCGAAGTCGTAGAGGGTATAGGTGAGCGAGAGCGAGGGCGTGAAGCGCTCGATCAGCGGCTGCAGCGAGCCGACCTGGCTGATCTGGCGCGCGCGCAGGTACGAGAGGGCGCCGGACGCCTGTACCGAGTAGTCGGCGAGTTCGATGCCGACCGTGGCGGCGGCGGCTCGCGCGGCCTGCCACGCGGCGCGCGTCTGCGGATGGTTGCGAAGCGCGAGGTCGCTCAGTTCGGCCAGCGTCAGCGGGCGCTCGGGGTGGGGCATCTCGGTGGGCGGAGGCGGCGCGAGGGGCAGCCGCTCGGATACCCAGGGGGTGTCGGGCTGCTGCGACACCAGCGAGTCGACCTTGCGCGGATCGCGCCACCACGACTCGGCACCGGCAGCCGCCGAGGCCGCCAGACACAGCACCGTGATCGTTGCGCCTGCCGCGATCTTCGAATCCATCGACCTCGCCCCATGCTTCGCTGCCGCACACCGCGTGTCGGCGCGCGTTCGGTCGCGTCCCGGTCGGCCGCGCGCCGACGGTGGACACCGCCACCGCCCCCGGTCGGACTATAGCCGATGGGCCGGGCAACCAGCAGGGAGAATGCTGTCGCGCAACGAAGGTTTGGCGACGGTCGCGCAGCGCCCTACAATCCGGCGCATGAGCGATCCGGGATCTCGGGGGTCACAGGCTTCAGGCGCGGGGCCGCTGCGCGATCCGCAGGCTGCGCAGCGGCTGCGCCGGCTGGTCGAGGGGCCCGGTGGGGAGCAGGGCAGCCTCGCCGAGGGCGCGCTGCTGATCGCGCGCGAGGAGTGCCCGGGCCTGGACGTCGACTGGCACCTGGCCACGCTCGATCGCCTCGGGGTCGAACTCGCGGCGCGAGTGCCCGGGCAGGCAGACGTGCGCGAACGGCTGCTCGCCCTCAACCGGTTCCTTTTCGTGGAAAAAGGGTTTGCGGGCAATCGGGACAACTACCTCGATCCGCGCAACAGCCTGCTCAACGAGGTCCTCGACCGGCGGCTCGGCATCCCGATCACGCTGGCCATCGTCCAGATCGAGGTCGGCCGTCGCGTCGGGCTGCCGCTCGAGGGGCTGTCCTTTCCGCAGCACTATCTCGTGCGTTGCCCGCTGCCCGAGGGTGCCGCGGTGCTCGATCCGTTTGCCGGCGGTGGCTCGCTCTCCTTCGATGCGCTGGCGCGCCGGCTGGGCGAGGCGCGCGGCGGGCACCGGCCCTCTCGCGCCGAGGTGGCGGCCCTGCGCACCCCGGCACCCCGGCGCGAGACGCTCGCCCGGGTGCTGCGCAATCTCAAGTGGGTGCACACGATGGCAGGTCGCCATGCGCAGGCCCTCGCCGCGATCGAGCGGCTGCTGATGCTGCAGCCGACCGCGGTGGCGGAGCTGGCCGACCGGGCGGCGTGCTATCGACGGCTCGAGTGCCATGCCGCGGCACTGGCGGACTACCGGCGCTACCTCGCGACCGCGCCCGAGGGCGAGGACGCGGAAGCGGCACGTGCCGCAGTGGTCGAACTCGAGCGACAGGTTGCCCGGCTGCACTGATTGTCATCCGGCATTCGGTATGATCAGCACCTGACGCGGTCGTCGGCATTCCGGCCGTCCCCTCCCCTCCACGAGTCGCCTGCCCGATGAGCGCCTACCTGTACTGGATCCTCCTGGGATTCCTGCTGCTGATCGTGGAAGTGACCACCGGCACGTTCTACCTGCTCGTGCTCGGCATGGCGGCCTTCGCGGGCGCGCTGGCGGCCTGGGCCGGTGGCCCGTTCTGGCTGCAGGCGGCGCTTGGCGGCGGGGTTGCGCTGGCCGGCGTGATGGTGGTGTGGAAGCTGCGTGCGCGCGACCGCGAGCCGGTGTCCTCCAACGTGCTCGACGTCGGGCAGCCGGTGGTCCTCGAGTCCTGGGTCGACCGTCCGTCCGGTCGGGCACGCGTGCGCTACCGCAACGCGCTCTGGGATGCGAACGTGCTCGGCGATGCATCCGACGCGCCAGGCACCGTCTTCTATATTCGCAACGTCTCGGGCAGCGAGCTCGAGGTGGGCGCGACGCGCGGGGGCTGAACGGTGCCCCTGATGCCCGGCCCGGACCGCAGCCGCCCCCGCCGGCAAGACAACAATGCGCCCGACCCCACCCGCGCCGCCGCCGACTTCCCGTCGCTGTCCCGACAGTACAGCCGCTCGACGCCGCCGGTCAGCCAGTGGCTCGAGAAGCTCGGGCGGCCCGTCGCTTCCCC
>JBIPNU010000119.1:0-6650 GCA_044370615.1 Burkholderiales bacterium | reverse complement strand
CCTGGTCGCGCTCGGCGGCCGCGACCGCGGCCAGCGGATCGTCGGGCAGCAGGTGATTGCGGATCACATGCGCGAGCCGCCCGAACCAGAAACGCGACAGTTCGGTGAGCACGGCCCCCTTGCCGGGGATCGGATCCGGAAGAATCACGTCGAAGGCCGACAGGCGGTCGGTCTGGATCACCAGCAGCCGGTCCTCGTCGATTGCGTAGACATCGCGGACCTTGCCCCGGTGCAGCAGCTGAAGACTGGTCAGGTTCGACTCGAGCAGTGCGGTCATCATGGAGTGTCTCCGCGGCGCGCGGCCGCGAGCGGTGCTAGCGGGGGATCGGCTGCGCCGGATGGCGCAGCGGCCGGAGCGCCTCGCGGATGGCGAGCGCGCGATCGAGCGCATCGTCGAGCGAGCCGCCCAGCACGGTCAGGTGGCCCATCTTGCGCCCGGGGCGGGGTTCGCGCTTGCCGTAGAGGTGAAGCTTCACGCGCGGATCGCGCAGCGCCGCCGCCCAGTCGGGCTCGCCGCGAGCGTGCTGCCAGGCCTCGCCGAGGATGTTGACCATCACGGCCGGCGCAAGCTGGGCGGTGTCGCCCAGCGGCGCCCCCGCGAGAACCCGGACCTGCTGGTCGAACTGCGAACTCACGCAGGCATCGATCGTGTAGTGCCCGCTGTTGTGCGGCCGTGGCGCGATCTCGTTGACTACCAGCGACCCGTCGGCCAGCACGAAGAACTCCACGCAGAGAACGCCACAGTAGCCGAGCGCGGTCGCCACCCCGAGTGCGGCCTCCCGGGCGCGCGCGGCCAGCGCACCGGGAATGCGGGCCGGCGCGATCGTCACGTCGAGGATGCCGTCCTGGTGATGGTTCTCCGCGACGGGAAACGTGCGCACCTCGCCGTCGAAGCCGCGCGCGACCACGACGGACAGCTCGCGCGCGAGCGGCAGGAAGGCCTCGAGCACGCAGGGCTCGCCCGCGAAGCCCGCGAGCGCCGCGCGCGCGGCCTGCGCGTCGGCCACCCGCGCCTGACCCTTGCCGTCGTAGCCGAAACGGCTCGCCTTGAGGATGCCGGGCAGCAGCGCCGGGCGCCCCGCGAGCGCGTCTTCGAGCGCCTCGATGCTGCCGATCGCCGCGAACGGCGCCACCGGAAAGCCGTGGCGGGCGAGGAAGGTCTTCTCGGCGAGGCGATCCTGCGCCACCGCGACACACTCGGCGGCCGGGCTGACCGCGCAGTGGCCGGCGAGAAAGCGCAGGCTGTCGGCCGGGACGTTCTCGAACTCGGTCGTGGCGCCGCTGCAGCGCTCGGCCAGCTCGCGCAGGCGACCGGGATCGAGGTAGTCGCCCTGCAGGTGCAGGTCGGCGACGCTCGCCGCCGGGCCATCGGAGGCGGGATCGAGCACCGCCACGCGATAGCCCATCGACTGGGCCGCCATCGCGAACATGCGACCGAGCTGGCCGCCGCCGAGCAGGCCGAGCCAGGCGCCGGGCGCGATCACGATCGGCGCGCGCGACGCGATGCCCCCGCGCGCGGGGGCGTGGCGCGCGACGCGCGCGGTTTCGGCGACGGGGCTGCAAGCCGCATCGCCGCCACCTTGCGCTCGAGGGATGCGCGGTAGGCCAGAAGCCTCGTCGCGAGCTGCTCGTCGGCCGCGGCCAGCATCGCCACGGCAAACAGCGCCGCGTTCACCGCGCCGGCCTCGCCAATGGCGAAGGTGGCCACCGGAATGCCGCGCGGCATCTGCACGATCGACAGCAGCGAGTCCATGCCCTGCAGGTGGCGCGAAGGCACAGGCACGCCGAGCACCGGCACCACGGTCTTGGCGGCGAGCATGCCGGGCAGGTGGGCTGCGCCACCGGCACCGGCGATGATGCACGCGAGGCCGCGCGCGCGCGCTCCTGCGGCGTAATCGAACATCGCGTCGGGCGTTCGGTGCGCCGACACGACCCGCGCCTCGAACGGCACGCCGAACTCCGCGAGCACGGCGGTCGCGTGCTGCATGACGTCCCAGTCGCTGTCGCTGCCCATCACGACGCCGACGCGCGCAGTGGCGCTCATCATGGAAGCCCCGGCAAAAGCCCGATTCTATGCCCGCCGGCGCCCGACCGCGACGCCGCCGGGTCCGAGACCCGGGGACGCGAACCCCGCGCCCGTGGCCGGCGCGACGCGTTGACAAGCCCGACGATTTCGCGGAACGTCGCCGGCGGACGCGGCCGGTCGAGTCGCGAGCGGAGGAGCAGACGATGGACGTGAAACCCACCCTGCGGGTGCTGAGCGAGGCCGACTGCCCCGGGCGACGCGGGGTCGTCGACGGACAGACCTACCAGCGGCTGGTGGGCTGGCCGGAGATCCAGCCTACCGATCGCGTGCGCATCGGGCGCGCGACCTACAAGCCCGGCACGGTCGAGAAGCTGCACTGGCACCCGATCGAAGCCTGCTACTACGTGATCGCCGGCCGCGCGACGGTGCGAAACCTCGACGGCGAGTCCTTCGAGGTCGGGCCCGGCTCGATGATCTACGCGCCGGCCGGCATCGCCGGCGCGCACGAGTGGGAGGTGAAGGAGCATCTCGAACTGCTCGACATCCGGGCCACCAACGAGACCGACCGCAAGATGCAGTTCACGGTCGACCGCGACACGAAGCGCTCGTACATCGACCTCGAGGATCTCGCCTACCGCGAGGCGATCAGCTTCAAGTCCCACTACTAGCCCGGGCGCGCGCGGTCGCCGTCCGGCTGCTGGCCGGATCGCGCCGCGCGGCCGACCCGGCGCCGTCCGGAGGAATCATGCATCCACGCCCGCTCGCGCGCAGGCCGCTCGGCCGTCCCTTCCGTCCCGTCGCCACGCTGCTCGTCGCGCTGGGCGCAGCCTCGCTGCCTGCGCCGCCCGCGGTTGCGCAGGCTCCGTATCCGGCGCGCCCGCTGCGCATGATCTCGCCTTTCCCCCCGGGCGGTCCCACCGACCTCGTCGGCCGGCTGGTGTCCGCGCGGCTCGCCGAGCAGCTCGGGCAGCCGATCGTGGTCGAGTCGCGGCCCGGGGCGAGCGGCAACGTCGGGCTGGAGGCTGCGGCGCGCGCGGCGCCCGACGGCTACACCATCGTGCTGAGCTCGCCGGTCATCGCGCTGAGCCCGCTGCTCTACACCCGCCTCAACTACGACCCGCACAAGGACCTCGCACCGATCGCGCTGGTCGGTGCGGTGCGCAATGTGCTGGTCGTGCATCCCTCTGTCCCCGCCCGCAACCTGAAGGAGCTCGTCGCGCTCGCGCGGCGCAGCCCCGGACGGCTCAACTACGGGTCGGGTGGCATCGGCACGACCACCCACCTCGCCCCGGAACTGCTGAAAAGCCTGGAGAAGCTCGACATCGTGCACGTCCCCTACAAGGGCTCGGGCATCGCGCTCACCGCGCTGGTGGGCGGCGAGATCGACATGCTGGTCGTGGCCGCGCCGGCCGCCGTGCAGCAGATCAACGCCGGTCGCGTGCGGGCGCTGGCCGTGCTGATGCCGCAGCGCTTCCCGGACCTGCCGGACGTGCCCAGCACCAGCGAGCAGGGCTTCCCGAATTTCGAGATCAGCGTCTGGTACGGCATGCTCGCGCCCACCGGAACGCCGCGCGAGATCATCGGACGGCTGAACGCAGAGCTCGCGAAGGTGGTGAGCGCCCCCGACATGAAGCCGCGCTTCGCTTCGGCCGGCGTGGAGCCGCTCACCAGCACGCCGGAGGAGTTCGGGAAGTTCATCCGCAGCGAGACGAACCGCTTCGCGCGCGTGATCCGGGACGCGGGCATCAAGCCCGAGTGACCGCCGACGCCGACCGACAGCCGCCAGCACCCGACCGCATGCGCCGCACCCCCGTCATCGACGTGCACAGCCACGTGCTCCCGCTCACCATGGTCGAGGCGATCCGCGCGCGACCGCGGGCCTTCGGGATGACGGTGCGCGGCGAGGGCGAGGCGCTGTCGCTGGTGCGCGACGACGGCCATGGCTCGCCGCTGCACCCGGAGTTCCACGACGTCGGGGCCAAGCTCGAGTCGATGGATCGCAAGGGCATCGATATCTCGGTCATCTCGGTCACGCCGGTCGTGTTCTTCTACTGGCTGGACGGCGAGGAGGGTCTGTCCGCCGCCCGGCTGCTCAACGACGGCATCGCGCAGATGGTGGCGGCCGCGCCCGCGCGGCTGCGCGGAATGGGAACGCTGCCGATGCAGGATACCGACGCGGCGATCGCCGAACTCGAGCGGGTGACGAGGGACCTCGGCTTCCGCTCGGTCGAGCTGGGCTGCCGCGTGAAGGGCACGCTGCTGTCCGATCCGCGCTTCGAGCCGGTGCTGCGGCGCGCGGCCGAACTCAAGACCAGCGTGTTCGCGCATCCCTACATCGCCGGCACGCTGCCTGCGGACCTCTCCTGCTACTACCTCGGCAACACCCACGGCCTGCCCTTCGACACCGCGCTGATGGCCGTGCACCTGATGCTCGGCGGCGCGCTCGACCGCCTGCCCGGGCTCGACATGATCCTCGCCCACGGTGGCGGCCACCTCCCCTACCAGTACGGTCGCCTCGAGCACGGCTACCGCGTGCGTCCCGAAGCACGGGCGAACACCGCGCAGTCGCCCGAGGCGCACCTGCGCCGCTTCCACTTCGACTCGCTCACCCACGACAGCCGATCGCTCGCGTTCCTGATCGACCGGGTCGGCGCCGATCGGGTGATGATCGGCACCGACGCCCCGTTCGACATGGCCGAGACCGATCCGCTCGGGCGGCTCGCCGCCGTGCCAGGCCTGTCGGAGAGCGACCGCGCGCGCATCCTCGGCGGCAATGCGCAGGCCCTGCTGAGGGAACGGCCGCTGCCATGAGCGCGCCGATACCCGACCCGGCCGGGGATGCCGGCCGGGCGGTACCCGAAGTGCTGGCCATCGCGCCGATCTACCCGCCGGCGCTGGAGGCGCTCGCGCGCCGCTGCACGGTCCTTCGCGACTGGCCGGGCTGCGGCGAGCCGGTACCGGACGGCGACCGCGCCCGGCGGGTGCGCGCGCTGGTGACCACCGGGGTGCGCGGCTTCACCGCCGGCGACCTGCGCGACCGGCCGCTGCTCGAGATCGTCGCCTGCTTCGGCCAGAGCCACGGCACGCTCGACCTCGCGGCCGCCCGGGCCCGTGGCATCGTCGTGACCAACACGCCGGACTGGACCGAATCGGCGGTGGCCGACGTGGCACTCGGCCTGCTGCTGGGCACGATGCGCCGCCTGGCCGAGGCGGACCGGTTCGTGCGCGCCGGTCGGTGGGAGGCGGGCCCGTTCCCGTTGTCCACCGACCTGCGCGGCAAGACCTGCGGCATCGTCGGCATGGGTGCGATCGGCCGCGCGGTCGCGCGGCGGGCGGCCGCGTTCGACATGCGCATCGCATGGCACGGACCGCGGGACAAGCCGGATGCGCCCGGCGTCTGGCGGCCGCGGCTGATCGATCTCGCGCGCGAGTCGGATTGCATGGTCATCGCCTGCGCATCGACGCCGCAGACCCGCGGGATGGTCGACACTCGGGTCCTGGATGCCCTGGGGCCCGGGGGCTTCCTGGTGAACGTCAGTCGCGGCGCGATCGTCGACGAAGCGGCACTGATCGCCGCGCTGACGGAGGGCCGGCTTGGCGGCGCAGGCCTGGAGGTCTTCGCCGACGAACCGAGGGTGCCGCCGGCGCTTCGCGCGATGGACCAGGTGATGCTGGTGCCCCACCTCGGGTCGTCGACGCGCGAGATCCGCGCGCGTCGCCAGGCCTGCTGGCTCGACAGCCTGCAGGCGCATTTCGACGGCCAGCCGGTGCCTCACCGGGTCGATCTCACCGCACACTGACGCATGGATCGATACGACGTGATCGTCGCCGGGGAGGGCGTCGCCGGCCTCGCGGCCTCGCTCGCCTGCGCCCGCGAAGGCCTGTCCGTGCTGTCGCTCGAGCCGGCCTTCTATGGCGGCCTCGTGTCCAGCGTCAACGACCTCGTCGATCCGGGCGCCGACCTCGAGGGCTCGGGCATCGATGTCGCCACGCAGCTGGCCGGCGAGGCGATGGACGCCGGGGTCGCCCGCCTGCCGGAGGCCGCGGTCGCGCTTCGCGCCGAGGGCGATGCGTGGCGCGTGGTCACCGATCAGGGAGAGCACGAGGCCCGCTGCGTGGTCGTCGCCACCGGCGCGGCGCGCCGGCAGCTGCCGCTGCCCGGGCTCGAGCGGTTCGAGGGGAAAGGGCTGTCGTGGTGCGCCGACTGCGATGCGCCACTGCTCGCGGGCACGGACGTGGTGGTGGTCGGTGGCGGCGACAGCGCGCTGCAGGAGGCCGCCGTGCTCGTGCATCACGCGCGAATGGTGCACCTCGTCCATCGCGGCCGAGACTGGCGGGCGCGCGCGGCGTTGCGCGAAGCCTTCGCGCGCGCGCTCGACGCCTGCCCCGGCCGCTGCGTCATGCACCTCGAGCACGCCGTCCTCGCGGTCGAGGGCGACGAGGCGATCGCCGCGGTCGTGCTGCAGGGCCCGGACGGCTCGCGCCGGACGCTGCAGGCGGGCGCCCTGTTCCCGTGCATCGGACTCGAACCACGGGTCGCCTGGACCGGACTCGCGACCGACGCGAGCGGCGCGCTCGCCTGCGATGCCGGCGGATCGACCACCGCGCCGGGCGTCTTCGCCGC
>JBIPNU010000118.1:0-6653 GCA_044370615.1 Burkholderiales bacterium | reverse complement strand
CTGCCGACCGAGGCGTACGCCGACGGCCGCGAGCGCAGGCGGCAGGCGCCCGGGGCGCGGGCCGTAGACCGGGTCGCCCAGCAGCGGCAGTCCGATCGACGCCAGGTGGACGCGGATCTGGTGGGTGCGGCCGGTGCCCAACCGGCACTCCACCCACGTGGCCCCGGCCAGTTCGGCGAGCGGCCGCACATCGGTGAGCGCCGGGCGCCCACCCGGCACCACCGCCATGCGGGTGCGTTGCGTGGGGTGACGGCCGATCGGCGCTTCGACGCGGGTCGGCGCGGCCAGCTGGCCGCAGGCGATCGCATGATACACGCGGCGTACCTGCCGGGCCGCCAGCGCGCGCACCAGCGCGGTATGGGCGGTGATCGTGCGAGCCACCACCATGAGGCCACTGGTGTCCTTGTCGAGCCGGTGCACGATGCCCGCACGCGGGAGCGCAACGGCGGCCGGGTCGTGGTGGAGCAGGGCATTGACCAGCGTGCCGTGCGCGTGACCTGCGCCAGGGTGCACGACCAGGCCAGCCGGCTTGTCGATCACGAGAACCGACGTGTCCTCGTACACGATTCGCAGCGCGATCGCCTCGGGCTGCGCGGCCAGCACCGCCGGCTCGAGGCCGGGGCGGATGTGCAGCGTCTCGCCGCCGTGCAGCCGGTGGGAGGCACGTACCACGCGACCTTCCACGGTCACCCGGCCGTCGCGTATCCACTGCTGCAGCCTGGCGCGCGACTGCTCCGGCAGCAACCCGGCGAGCGCCTGGTCGAGCCGCGCGCCGGCGAATGCGGGGGGCGCGATCGCGTCGAAGGCCTCCGCCGTGGGCGCGTCCTCGTCCGGACCCGGCGCGCCGAAGTCGTCGTCGGCTTCGACCTCGGCCAGGGGCTTCAGGGAGGCTGCGGGCATCGGGCTATACTTCGCCGGCTCGGTTCGATCGATTCGCGGGGAGTGCGGCGTGCGCATGTTCAACAGGCCCGGAACATCCAGTGCGGCCGCGTCGGGGACTCCCGCGCGGCCACCTCACGAGGCTGCCATCCTCAGTTTACTGCCGCGTGTCGCGCTCGTCGCGCTTCTGTGCGCGGGGGGGCTCCTGACCGGCTGCGCGACCCGCGGCGAACTCGACGAGACCCGGGGCTGGTCGGCCGCGAAGATCTACGCCGAGGCGCGCGACGAGATGCTCACCGGCAACTTCGAGCGCGCAATCAAGCTCTACAACGCACTGGAAGCGCGCTTTCCGTACGGGCGGCACTCCCAGCAGGCGATGCTCGAGACCGCCTATTCGCAGTGGAAGGATGGGGACAACGCCGCAGCGCTCGCCACGCTCGACCGCTTCCAGAAGCTGTACCCGACGCATCCGAGCGCGGACTACGCGTGGTACCTGCGTGGACTCGTCAACTTCAACGACAACATGGGCTTCCTCGCGCAACTGTCGCGCCAGGACCTCAGCGAACGCGACCCGCGCGCGGCGCGCGAAGCCTTCGATGCATTCCGCGAGCTGGTCGTGCGGTTCCCCGACAGCAAGTACGCTCCGGACGCCGCCGCCCGCCTGAAGTACATCGTCAACTCGCTCGCCTCGAACGAGGTGCACGTCGCGCGCTTCTACCTGCGCAGGGGTGCCTTCGTGGCCGCCATCAACCGCGCGCAATCGGCGCTGACCACCTATCCCCAGGCGCCGGCCAACGAGGAGGCGCTGCTGATCCTCGTGAAGGCCTACGATGCGCTCGGGCTGGCCGATCTGCGCGACGACGCCGAGCGGGTGATGCGGCGCAACTTTCCCGACAGCAGGTATTTCAAGGTCGACATCACCCGCGATACCCGCCGCTGGTGGCAGTTCTGGTGATCGGCACCCGCCGGCGCTGAAGCGGCAGCAGAGGCGATCAGCGCGGCTCGAAACCCGCTTCGAGCACGGCAGAACGAAGCGCGGCCTCGGGGGCTCGTGCGGGGTCGGCCTCGATGCGTGCCTCGGCGCGCTCGAGCGAAACCTCGACCGTGCGGACCCCGGGCAGCGACTGCAGCGCGCGGGTGAGGCTGGCCACGCAGCCCTGGCAGGTCATGCCGGCTACCGGCAGGATATGCAGCGTCATGGGGGCTCCTTCTCGAGGATGAGGCGTGACCCGGTCAGCCCGGGGCGCGGGACGCGAGCGACGGCCTGCGCGCCGACCACCGGCGCAGCGTGAGCGCCATCGCGGCGCCGGCGACCACCGGATTGAGCAGTCCGGCGGCGGCCAGCGGGATACCCAGCACGTTGTACCCGAACGCGAAGACAAGATTCTGCCGTACCTTCGACAGGGTGGCGCGAGACAGGGCGATCGCATCGACCACCTGCGACAGGCGGCTGCCGAGCAGCGTGAGGTCGGCTGCCGCCAGCGCGACGCCCGACCCGGAGCCGATCGCGAAACTCACGTCGGCCGCAGCCAGCGCCGGCGCGTCGTTGATGCCATCGCCGACCATGCCCACCCGCCGTCCCTCGGCCTGCAGGCGGCGGATCTCGGCGGCCTTGGCGGCTGGATCGCAGCGTCCCTGCCAGCGATCGATGCCCGCTTCCCGCGCAATGCGACCGGCGACGGCCGGATCGTCGCCCGACAGCATCACCACCTCGATGCCCGAAGCGCGCAGCGCCGCGACCGCAGCGGCCGAGTCCTCGCGGAGCCTGTCGGCCAGCGCGATCGCGCCGACAGCCTGACCGTCCACCGCCACGCCGATCCAGGTGCGACCGTCCGACGCCGGCCAGTGGCAGCCCGCCGGCATCGCGGCGCCCGTCTCGTCGAGCCAGTCGGTGCGGCCCAGGGCGACGCGCCGGCCATCGACCCGGCCCCGCAGGCCGGCACCCGTGACCGACTCGACCTGCTCGACGGAAGCCGCGGCGGGGGACGGCGCCGCGCTGGCCAGCGCGAGCGCGAGCGGGTGCGTCGAGCACGCGCCCAGCGCGGAGGCCACGGCCAGCAGGTCCCGGTCGCCGAGGTTGCCGAACGGGCGCACCGCCACGACCTCGGGGCGACCTTCGGTGAGCGTGCCGGTCTTGTCGACCACCAGCACTTCCAGCGCCCGCGCGTGTTCGAGCGCCGCCGCATCGCGCACGAGGATGCCCGCCCGCGAGCCCTCGCCGATGCCGACCATCATCGCCGCCGGTGTCGCGAGCCCGAGTGCGCAGGGGCAGGCGATCACCAGCACCGCGAGGGCAGGCAGCAGCGCCTGGGCCGGTGCGAGGCCGACGGCCAGCCAGCCGAGGAAGGTGAGCGCCGCGACCGCGAGCACGGCGGGCACGAACACGCCCGAGACCCGATCGGCCAGTCGCTGCACGGGGGCGCGCGAGGACTGCGCCACGCGCACCAGGCGAACGATGGCGGGAATGCCTCGCCGGGGCGAACGGCAAGCCGGTCGTCCGGCCATACGGCGTCCACCGGGGTCAGGATGTCGCCGCCCTCGCGCAGCACGCGCGCCCGCGGCGGCTGCAGCGACACGAGTTGCGCGAGGGCCTCGCCGGTGCGTACCCGGGCGCGGGCCTCCAGCCACTTGCCGAGCAGCACCAGGGCGATCACGGTGGCCGAGGATTCGAAGTAGAGCTGGTCGTGCGCGCCGACCAGCGTGGCGCCCACGCTCCAGGCCCACGCGATCGTGGTGCCCAGCGCCACCAGCACGTCCATGTTGGCACCACCGCCTCGCAGCGCCGCGAACGCGCCGCGGTAGAACGGTGCGGCGGCGACTATCTGAACAGGCGTGGCGAGGAGGAACTGCACGAGTGCGGGCAGCATCAGCTCGTGTCGTCCGAGTGCCATGCCGATCATCTGCGCGAGCAGCGGCACGGTGAACACCGCGGCGAAGGCGAACCGCCGGCGATGGGCGAGGGCCTCCGCGCCCCCTGGGGCAGGCGCGTGCGCGAACGGGTCGTCGGAGGCCGTCGTCGCCTGGTAGCCGGCTCGGGCGACGGCGGCGATCACCTGCTGCGGACTCGCCAGCGCCGGGTCGAGACGCACGCGGGCGCTGGCCGTGGCGAAACTGACTTCGGCCGACTGCACGCCGGGCAGGCGTCCGAGAACGGTCTGGATGCGCGCGGCGCAGGCAGCGCAGGTCATTCCCGAAACGTCCAGTTCCAGCCGGCCCGCGGGCGCGGAGGACGGTTCGCCGACGATCGGTGCGGCCGCGGGCTGCGCGCTCATGCAGGGACGATCGGGGCGAACGCGCCGGAGGTCAAGAGGGCATGGCTCGCGAGCTAGCTGGCGAGCTCCGGCCGGTCGGCGAACAGCGCGAGCGCCTCGGGATTGGCGAGCGCCTCCCGGTTGCGGACCGGGTGGCCGTGGACGATCGCGCGTACCGCCAGCTCCACGATCTTGCCGCTCTTGGTGCGCGGGATGTCGGCCACCTGCAGCACCTTCGCCGGCACGTGACGCGGCGTGGTGTTGTCGCGGATCTGCTGCCGGATGCGCGAGACCAGCGCGTCGTCGAGCGCGAGGCCGTCGCGCAGCCGCACGAACAGCACCACCCGCACGTCGTTGGGCTTGCCCGGCGGCCAGTCCTGTCCGATCACCAGGCTCTCCTGCACCTCGTCGAGCTGCTCGACCTGGCGATAGATCTCCGCGGTGCCGATGCGCACGCCGCCCGGGTTGAGCACGGCATCCGACCGACCGTGGATCACCAGCCCGTCATGGTCGGTCAGCTCGCAGAAGTCGCCATGGCACCAGACGCCGGGGAAGCGCTCGAAGTAGGCCGCGCGGTAGCGGCTGCCGTCCGCGTCGTGCCAGAAACCCACCGGCATGCTGGGGAAGGGGCGCGTGCAGACCAGCTCGCCGCGCTCGCCGCGGACGGGGTGTCCATGCTCGTCCCAGACGTCGACCGCCATGCCCAGTCCGCGGCACTGGATCTCGCCGCGCCACACCGGCAGCAGCGGGCAGCCGAGCACGAAGCAGGAGACGATGTCGGTGCCGCCCGAAATCGAGGACAGGCAGAGGTCCTTCGAGATGTTCCCGTACACGTAGTCGAAACTCTCCGGCACCAGCGGCGAGCCGGTGGAGAGCATCGTGTGCAGGCGCGACAGGTCGTGCGATCGCCCGGGTGCGAGCCCCAGCTTGCGCAGCGCGTCGATGTACTTCGCCGAGGTGCCGAACACCGTCATGCCCGACTCCTGCGCGAAGTCGAACAGCACGTTGCCCTTCGAGTGGAAGGGAGACCCGTCGAACAGCAGCACGGCGGCACCGGTGGCCAGGCCCGAGGCGAGCCAGTTCCACATCATCCAGCCGCAGGTGGTGAAATAGAACAGACGGTCCTCGGGCTGCAGGTCGACGTGCAGCTGGTGTTCCTTCAGGTGCTGCAGCAGCGTGCCGCCGGCGCCATGCACGATGCACTTGGGCACGCCGGTGGTGCCCGACGAGTACATGATGTAGAGCGGGTGGTCGAAGGGCAGGCGCTCGAACGCGAGCGGAGCGGCGGGCCATGGCGCCATGAACTCGTGCACGTCGATGGCCGCGCGCACGCCGGCGAGGGCAGGTTCGCGGCAGGTGTAGGGCACGACCACCGTGCGCTCGACCGACGGCAGGCGGTCGACGATCTCGCGCAGCCGCGGCATCACGTCGATCGTCTTGCCGTTGTAGAAGTAACCGTCGGCAGCGATCAGCACCTTCGGGCCGATCTGCCCGAAGCGGTCGAGCACGCCCTGCACGCCGAAGTCCGGTGAGCAGGAAGACCATACCGCGCCGAGGCTGGCGGTCGCGAGCATGCCGATGATCGCGCCGGGTATGTTGGGGACGTAGCCGGCCACGCGGTCGCCGGGCCCCACCCCGGCCGCGCGCAGCGCCTGCTGCAGGCGGGAGACCTCGTGGCGCAACTCGGCGAAGCTCACCGTGCCGCCGAGCCCGTTCTCCGCGCGAAAGACGATCGCGGGCGCGTCGTCGGCTCGGCGCAGCAGGTTCTCGGCGAAGTTGAGGCGCGCCTCGGGGAACCAGCGCGCGCCCGGCATCCGGGCGGGGTGCTCGAGCACCCGCTCGCCGCGCTCGCCGATCACCCCGCAGAACGACCAGACCATCGACCAGAAGGCCTCGGGCGCGTCGATCGACCACCGGTAGAGCGACGGGTAGTCGCGCGCGTCCACGCCCTCGCGCCGCGCGACCTCGGCCATGAAGCGGCGCAGGTTGGAGCGGGCGATGCGCGCGGGCGAGGGCTCCCACAGGGGCGAAGCCGGCTCGGCGATCGGGGTGGTGGACGCGGGCTGGTCGGTCATGGCGTGGTCGGGCCTGGGGGCAGGGCGGGGCGGTGCAGCGCGCGGCAGGGTGAAGCGGGGCGCGGCCGGGCCGGTGGGTCAGCGGGGGCGGGTGAGCGGGGTGGGTCAGAGCGCGTCGATCACCGCCTGGGTCACCAGGTCCGTGGAGGCCTCGCCGCCGAGGTCCGGCGTGTGCAGGCGTGCGTGGCGGGTGGTGTGCTCGATCGCGTCCATCAGGCGCGCGGCCGCCTCGCGCTCGCCCAGGTGTTCGAGCATCATCACCGCCGACCAGAACGTCCCGATCGGGTTGGCGATACCCATGCCGGTGATATCGAAAGCCGATCCGTGGATCGGTTCGAACATCGAGGGGAATCGGCGCTCCGGGTTGAGGTTTGCCGTGGGCGCGACGCCCATCGACCCCGATAGCGCGGCCGCGAGGTCGCTCAGCACGTCCGCGTGCAGGTTGGTG
>JBIPNU010000191.1:0-5514 GCA_044370615.1 Burkholderiales bacterium | reverse complement strand
GGCGGGCCGCTGCGCGAGCAGGTGACGCAGCAAGGTTGTCTTGCCGGTCCCTAGGAAGCCGGTGACGAGGGTGCAGCGAGCAGTCATCCTCCGAGAGTAGCTCCGCCGGCGAGGCGGGGCACCTGCGACCCCGGGCGTTCGTGCCGCCGCGCCCGGCGGGGCCGGCGCAGGGCAGGGCGCGCCCGCGGGCTCGACGTGCGTCGGCGGCGCGAGGCGCGCCCGCGCTCTCCCGCACGCGTGGCGCGTCTGCGCTTCCCCCCGCGCGCGTGGTCGCGGATCATCGGCAGGTTCGCGAGCGTCGCCCAGGGAGAGCCTGCCATGCACAGCCTGTTCACGCCGGTGGCCATCACCATCACGCTGCTGGTCGCCTCCAACGTATTCATGACTTTCGCCTGGTACGGCCACCTCAAGCACCTGAACACGCAGCCCTGGCTGGTCGCGGTGCTGGCGAGCTGGGGCATCGCGTTCTTCGAATACCTGCTGCAGGTGCCGGCCAACCGTATCGGCTTCACGGTGCTGTCGCTCGCGCAGCTGAAGATCCTCCAGGAAGTGATCACGCTCTCGGTGTTCGTGCCCTTCGCGGTGCTCTACATGGGCGAGCCGCTGCGCCTGAACTACCTGTGGGCGGCGCTGTGCCTGCTGGGAGCCGTGTATTTCATCTTCCGGGCCTGAGGCCCGGGATTCCCGCGACGGCGTCGCGCCCCTGCCGTCGCGCCTGCCGTCCGGTCCGCCGTCGCGCCCCCTCGACCGCGCGCCGGACTCCCGCGGATGCACGCGACCCGGTGAGATCGGGGCATGGCGCCTGGAGCGCAACGCGGGAGCCCCCCGGCTCGCGCGCGGCCTGCGCGCATCGCGCGACAGGCGGCGTCGGTCATGGCCGGTCGCTGGCGGGGCCGGGGCGCGGGTGAACGCCGAGGACGGCGGAGCCGGCCTCGCGCGCGATACACTCCGACGCCATGCACATCCACGTCCTCGGCATCTGCGGCACTTTCATGGGCGGCGTGGCTGCGCTTGCCCGCCAGGCCGGCCACCGGGTGACGGGTTGCGACGCCAACGTCTACCCGCCGATGAGCACCCAGCTCCAGGAGCAGGGCATCGAGCTGATCGAGGGCTACGACCCGGCGCAGGTACGGCTGCGTCCGGACGTGTTCGTGATCGGCAACGTGGTCTCGCGCGGCAACGCGCTGATGGAGGAGATCCTCAACCGCGCGCTGCCTTATGTCTCCGGGCCGCAGTGGCTGGCCGCCGAGGTGCTGCGCGGCAAGTGGACGCTGGCAGTGGCCGGCACCCACGGCAAGACCACCACTACCGCGATGCTCGCCTTCATCCTCGAGCAGGCGGGGATGCGGCCGGGTTTCCTGGTGGGCGGCGTCGCGCAGGACTTCCCGGTCTCGGCCCGGCTCGCCAATTCGCAGTACTTCGTGATCGAGGCCGACGAGTACGACACCGCGTTCTTCGACAAGCGCTCGAAGTTCGTGCACTACCGGCCGCGCACGGTGATCCTGAACAACCTCGAGTTCGACCACGGCGATATCTTCCCCGACCTCGCCGCGATCGAGGTCCAGTTCCACCACCTGGTCCGCACCGTCCCGGGCGCAGGCCGCATCCTTCACAACGCGGCCTCCCCCGCGCTCGACCGGGTGCTCGAGCGGGGCTGCTGGACGCCGGCCGAGGCCTTCAACGGCCCGCGCGGCTGGCAGGCGGGCGAGCCCGAAGCCGACGGCGCGATCCCGGTCAGCTATCGCGGCGAGCCGCAAGGGCGGCTGCAGTGGGATCTTGCCGGCGAGCACAACGTGCACAACGCGCTCGCAGCGGTCGCCGCCGCGCGCCATGCCGGCGTCTCGCCGCGGGCGAGCCTCGAGGCGCTCGCGCGGTTCCGGGGCGTGCGCCGGCGGCTGGAGGTTCGCGGCGAGGTACGCGGGGTCACGGTCTACGATGACTTCGCGCACCACCCCACTGCGATCCGCGTGACGCTGGAGGGCCTGCGCGCGCGGCTGCGTGCGCGGGGCGAGGCGCAGGCGCGGGTGCTGGCGGTGCTCGAGCCCCGCTCGAACACGATGCGGATGGGGCTGCTCAAGGATGCGCTGCCGGAGAGCCTCGCGGCTGCCGACCGGGTGTACTGCCACGCCGCTGGCCTGGGCTGGGATGCGGCGTCGGCGCTCGCGCCCCTGGGCGAGCGACTGGTCGTCGAGGAGCAGCTGGCTGCGCTCGTGGCGGCGGTAGCCGCCGAGGCGCGCGCCGGCGACCACGTGCTGGTGATGAGCAATGGCGGCTTCGGTGGCTTCCACGATCGGCTGCTGGCCCGGCTGGCCGACGAGGGCGAGCGGGCGCGATGAACGACGTCCACGACCTGAAGCTCGTCCTCGAGTCGCGCTTTCCGCTGGTGACGGTCGAGACCACCGAGGAGGCGCGCATGCTCGCGCTGATCGAGCGCTGCGCGAACCTGCTGGGCCAGGCGGTGTTCAGCTGGACGGTCACCGACGGACTGCGCCGCTGCAACCGTCCGGAACGGGTGCCGGCGACCGAGGCGCTGGCCGATGCCCTGCGCCACATCGACACCACGCCGCACAACGGCATCTACACCCTGCTCGACGCGCATCCGTATCTCGCGGACCCTGGCGTAGTGCGAGTGATCCGCGAGATCGCGCAGGAGTATTCGCGCTGCGCGCGAACGCTGGTGTTCGTGAGCCCTCGCATCGACCTGCCCCCCGACCTGCATCACCTCACCGCACGCTTCGAGTTCGAACTGCCCGACGCGAACGCGGTCCGGCGGATCGTGCGCGAGGAAGCGCAGCTGTGGCAGTCGAGGAACGGGCGCCAGCCGGTCGGCGACCCGGCCGCCATTGCGCGACTCACCCAGCACCTGGCCGGCCTGCCGGTGGAGGACGTGCGCCGCCAGATCCGCCAGTCGCTGGAGGCCGATGGCGCGGTGACGATGGAGGATGTCGAGCGGGTGGTGCGCTTCAAGCAGGATCGCGTCGCCGCGGGCGGCCTGCTCGACATCGAGACCGACACCGGGAACTTCGCCAGCATCGGCGGTCTGTCCGGCCTCAAGCGCTGGCTGTCGCTGCGTCGCGCGGTGTTCACGGGCGAGCCGGGCACCGCCAATCTGCCGGCCCCGCGCGGCGTGCTGCTGCTGGGCGTGCAGGGCAGCGGCAAGAGCCTCGCCGCCAAGGCGGTGGCCGGCGCCTGGGGCCTGCCGCTGCTGCGCCTGGACTTCGCGTCGATGTATGACAAGTACACCGGCGAGACCGAGCGGCGACTGCGCGAGGCACTGCGAGCGGCCGGGAAGATGGCGCCCGCGGTGCTGTGGATCGACGAGATCGAGAAGGGCCTGGCCACCGACGACGTGGGCGACTCCGGCGTGTCGCGCCGTATCCTCGGCAGCCTGCTCACCTGGATGGCCGAGCGGCGCGAGCCGGTATTCCTGGTGGCGACCGCCAACGACATCTCCCGCCTGCCGCCGGAGCTCCTGCGCAAAGGGCGCTTCGACGAGATCTTCTTCATCGACCTGCCGGGGGTGGCCGCGCGCGAGGAGATCCTGCGCATCCACCTGCGCCGGCGCGACCTGCCTCTCGAGGCGTTCGACCTCGCAGCGCTGGTGGCCGCGACCGACGGTTTCTCCGGCGCCGAGATCGAGCAGGCGATCGTCGCCGCGATGTACGAAGCGCACGGGCACGCCGAGCCGGTGAGCGGGCGGCACGTGCTCGCGGAGATCGCGCGCACCCGCCCGCTGTCGGTGATGATGGCGGAGAAGGTGCAGGCGCTGCGGGCCTGGGCAGCCGAGCGCTGCGTGCCGGCCGACTGAGCGTCGCCGGCCGCGCGCGGCAGCGCGACGCCGGGATACGGCCCGCATGATGCGCGCGCGCCCGAGCGGCGGGTGTCGCGATGCGACAGGGGACTCCCGCCCCGGGCGGCAGGGTCGGAGGCGCGAGGCCGGGCGTGCTCGCCCGCCCGGGATCGCGCGTCGCGCGCGACTGCGGGTGTCCCGTCCGGCCGGGCCGGGATGGCGCAGGTGGGCCACCCCGGGTTCGCGGCTCGCCCGGATCACGCACCGGCCCGGCCCGCGCGCGTCCCCGGTCCCGGTGGCGCTGCAGGCGCCAAGCGGCCCTGCGGTTGCCGAGCGCAGGACTCGACCCCGGGTTCGCAGCGTCGTGGACGCGACGCGGCGAGCCGGCGGCCGGTCGCCGTCGCGGCCTGCCGCCGCCGGGACGATCGGCTATAGTCGCCGGGCTGGTTGCAACCCCCTCAGGAGGATGTCGGATGATCCGCAAGCTGCGCACCAGGCGCGACGACCAACAGTGGATGCTCGACCTCGCGCTCAACATGCGCGGTCGGGTGCAGAACTTCGAGCGCGACGACATCGAGGTGCCCACGGGCACGCGCGCGCGCAACTACCGGATGCTGCCCAAGGTGTGGCGCAAGGCCGCCGAGCGCCACGAGCGCCTTGCCCGAAAGGCGCAGGCGATGGGCGCGGACGCCACCGCCACGCACCACTACGACCACGCCATCGAGTCCTACCGGATGGCGCAGCATCCGATCTACTTCGACAACCATCCGGTGAAGAAGATGCTCTACCGGAAGATGTCGGAGATGGTCGACCGCCGCAGCGAGGTGGCCTCCTACCCGATCGAGCGCGTCGAGGTGCCCTTCGACGATGGCAAGACGATCTCCTGCCTGTACCACATGCTGCCGGGCAAGCCGAAGGCCCCGGTGGTCATCTACGTGCCGGGCATGGACCAGACGAAGGAGGTGTTCCCGAAGGCCGCGCACAACATCGCGCTGTCGCGGGGCTTCCATGTCATCGCGATCGACGGTCCGGGCCAGGGCAACTCGAACCTGCAGAAGATCCGCGCCGTGGGCGACAACTACGAGCGGGCGGGCGCCGCGGTGATCAGCTGGCTGATGAAGCGGCCCGAGGTCGACAAGAAGAAGATCGCGATCTACGGCATCAGCATGGGCAGCTACTGGTGCCTGCGCCTGTCGAGCTACGACCATCGCGCGGCCGCGGTGGTGAGTTCGGTGGCCTGCTTCAACCCGAACAACACCATCTTCACGCAGAGCTCCCCGCGCTTCAAGCAGATGTTCATGTACATGGCCGGCTACGAGGACGAGGAGAAGTTCGACGTCGAGGTGGCGCAGCCGATGACCGTCCGGGGCTATCTCGACAAGATCAAGTGCCCGACGCTGCTGGTCACCGGCGAGTTCGATCCGCTCTGCCCGCTCGAGGAGGCGATCGAGGCCTACCACGACCTCAAGGTGCCCAAGGAGATGTGGATCATGGAGAACCAGTACCACCCGCTCTGGGGCATCCCCAACCTGGGCGGAATGGACTGCCATGACTACGTGATGGACTGGCTCAAGGGCCTGTTCACCGGCAAGCGGGTGCCCAGGAAGGCGGGCCGCATCGCCTACATCGAGGAACACGGCGACGGCCCGTGGTCGGCGTGCGAGTGGCAACCGCCGGTGCGCCCGGGACAGGCCTACTTCTGATCTCGATTCACCGAGAGTCCC
>JBIPNU010000320.1:0-4037 GCA_044370615.1 Burkholderiales bacterium | reverse complement strand
CGTTCAACCTCAACGGCGTGCAAGGCACCATGCACGGCGTCGCGCCCCTGATGATCGTCAACGGCCCGACCGCCGCGCGCATCGGCCTGCACGGGGGCAACGGCTGCTTCGGCCCCGGCTTTCGCGCCAACGCTTCCATCGGCCGCGCGATCCGCCTGATCCTGCAGAACCTCGGCGGCGGCATGGCCGGTGTCGCCTCGGCCACCATCTTCGGCTCGCCGCTGCGCTATACCGCCTGCCTCACCGAGAACCGCGAGCGCAGCCCGTGGGAGACGCTCGCCATGGCGCAAGGCTACCGGGACGACGAGGACGCGATCGCCTGCGCGATGGTCGAGTCGCCCCGCCTGCACTTCGACGACGTGAGCCAGGACCCGGAGCGACTCCTCACCGGCATCGCCGACGGCATGGCCACCCTGGGCTCCTGGAACATGCACGCGCGCTCGGACATGGTGGTGGCGATGGGGCCGCAGCACGCGACCCTCTGCGCCGAGGCGGGCCTGACCCGTACCGACGTCCACCGCTGGCTGGTCGAGCGCGCCGGGCGCACCGTCGGCGAACTGCGCCGGGGCGGCAACTGGCGCCGCGAGCGGGCGCTGGCGCTGCCCATCCCGATCGATCCCGACGACGACGCCTGCTTCGTCCCCGCGATCAAGCATCCGGACGACCTGCTGCTCATCGTCGCCGGCGGCTGGGGCCCGTGCACGGCCATCTGCCACGGGTGGAGCGGCGGGAGCCGCGCCATGCATGGCCGCTATCGCGCGCCGATCGACTGACCCCCCTCTCCAGGAAGGATCCCCCGATGACGTCACTGCCCTTCATCGACCCTTCGGCCGGTGGCAATCGCCCGGCCATCGCGCTGGCGCCACGACCCATGGACCTCGCCGGCAAGGTGGTGGCGATGGTCGACAACACCAAGGAACAGGGCACCTTGATCCTCGAGACGATCGGTGCCGCGCTGCAGGAGCGATACGGCGTGGCGCGAGTGATCATCCGGCGCAAGGAGCACTACTCGAAGCCGGCCACCGACCAGCTGATCGGCGAGCTCGCGCAGGAGGCGCACCTGGCGGTAGCCGCTGTCGGCGGATGAGGGTCGTGCACGTTGTGCAGTGTGCACGACACCGTCGAGTTCGAGCGCCGCGGCATCCCGGCCACCGTGATCATCACGCAGGCGTTCCGCAACGCCTGCGTGTTCCAGTTCCGCTCGCGCGGCATGCCCGGACACCCCTACATCGAGCTGCCGCACCCGATCAGCAACCTCGATGCCGAGGCGATGCGCTCCCTCACCCTCGGCCACCTCGACGCGCTGGTGAAGCAGCTCACCGCCTGAGGCCGGCTGGCGACCGGCGAGCGCGGCAGCAGGCATATACTCGGTTCCCGGTTGCGGCCTGCGCGCCGCAGCGAGCGGCTTGTCGCCTGCCGCGCCACCCTGGAGGACTCTCGAGCAATGAAGCAATTCCGTCGCGTCGTCACCGGTTTCAACAAGGAAGGCAAGAGCTGCATCCAGTGGGACAGCCTGATCGATCCGATCAACCTGCGCCCTGGCTTCGACAACATCCCGATGTGGGCGACCCGCAAGCTGCCGGCCGAGACCGCCCAGGACGATCCGAACACCTGGGAGCTGGGCACCAGCCTCGCCGGCGGTTCGGTGTTCCGCTTCGGTCGCTACGCGCCGGGCAACGTGCCGCGCTGGCACGCCACCGACTCGGTCGACTACGCGATCTGCCTCGCCGGCGAGATGATCATGGAGATGGACGAGGGTTCGGTCCACCTCAAGCCCGGCGACGTGGTCATCCAGCGCGGCACCAACCACAACTGGCGCAATCCCGGCACCGAGGACTGCATCATGGCCTTCGTGCTGATCGCCACCGAAGGCGCCAAGACCACCGGCTGGGCCGAGCACAACCCCAACCCGGGGCACTGACCGGCTCGTCGTCGCCCGGCGCGCAGCCGCGCGCCGGCGCGGCGAGGTGCGCGCCCTCGCCAGCGCGGCCGCGGCGCCAGACCTGCGTCGCGACCGCCGGGACCGCGCGCGATGGCTCCGTTCCACTCGCGTCGGGCGCAGTGACGTTCGGTCGCCAGCGAGGCTTGCCCTCGACCTGCACGGTCGGCGACTGCGTCCAGGGGCGACCTGCGTACCGGCGGAGACCCTCCGCCACCCGCCAAGGAACCGCCGGGGCCGCGATGGGCCGCGGCTGGCCGTTCACGCGGGTGTCATGGCATCCGGCTGCGCGATCCGCACGCCCTCGCGCGCGGTGGTCCGCTGTCGTCGGCGACCACGCCAACCCATACCCGGGCCACCGGGCGACCCGATGTCCGCGACGGGGGCGACGGCCACGACCGAGGCAACGCCGTGACCGGATGCCGATGCGGGTCAGGCGGCCTTGCGCTCCTCGTCCGCGCTGTAGCGGCCCTGCGAGGCGAGGCTGCACATGCGCGCCCGGTGGGCGAATACCGACTGCGCGGCCGCCAGGTTCGACTCGCGGCCGCTCCACGCCTTCAGTGCGGCCTGATGCAGCGCGCGCGAATACGAGAAGGTGAGCGGCCAGGGCAGCCGCCCGGCGTGGCGCGCGTTCATCAGCGACAGGTGCGCGGCGGCCTTCTCGTCGCTCTGCCCGCCGGAGAGGAACACCACCCCGGGCAGCGCGGCCGGGACCGCGCGCTTCAGGCACTCGACGGTCATGTCGGCCACCTGCTCCTCGGAGGCCTGGGTCGGGCAGGCCTTGCCCGAGATCACCATGCTCGCCTTCAGGATCAGATGCTCGGCCGAGACTCGCTGGCCGTAGCAGGCCTGGAAGGTCGCGCGCAGCACCGCCTCGCTCACCTCGTGGCAGCGCTCGAGGGTATGGTCGCCATCGATCAGCACCTCGGGCTCGATGATCGGCACGATGCTCGCTTCCTGGCACAACGCCGAGTAGCGCGCCAGCGCGTGCGCGTTGGCCTCGATGCAGCCCGAGGACGGGATGTCGCGGCCGACGTTGATGACCGCGCGCCACTTGGCGAAGCGCGCGCCCAGCTTGAAGTAGTCGGCAAGCCGCCCGCGCAGGCCATCGAGCCCGTCGGTGACCTGCTCGCCGGGATGGAACGCGAAATCCTTGGCGCCCCCGTCGACCTTGATGCCGGGAATGATGCCCTGCGACTCGAGCAGCGCCGGGAAGGGCTGGCCGCCCAGCGAGGACTGGCGGATCGTCTCGTCGAACAGGATCACGCCGCTGATGTGCGAGCCGATGCCCGGGGTGGTGAACAGCAGGTTTCGGTAGGCGCGACGGTTCGCCTCCGTGTTCTCCACGTCCACGCCGGCGAAGCGCTTGGCCACGGTCGCGCTGCTCTCGTCGGCCGCCAGCAGGCCCTTGCCGCTGGCCACCATCGCCGCGGCGGTCGCGGCCATCAGTTTCCTGTCCATCTGGGGTCTCCGGGGTTGTCTCTCGATTCAACGGCAAGCCGGGCCATCGCCGGCGCGCGCTCAGGGCTTGCGATGCTCGCCCACGCGCACGATCTTCATCGTGTTGGTACCACCCGCCTTGCCGAACGGCTCCCCGATCGTGATCACGATCAGGTCGCCATTCTGTACGGCGCCACGCCGCAGCAGTTCATCCTCGGCCGCGTTGAGCGTCTCCTCCGGGTCCTTCGACTTCACGGCGAAGTTGACCGGATGCACGCCACGGAACACCGTGACGCGCCGCCGGGTCTCGACCAGGGGCGTGAGCGCGTAGATCGGCACCGGCGAGTCGTTGCGCGACATCAGCAGCGCGGTGCGGCCGCTCTGGGTGAGGGCCGCGATTGCGCGGATCGGCAGGTAGTTGGCCGTCGACATCACCGCGCGGCCGATCGCGCCCTCGACATCGCGGCTGGATTCCTCGCCGGCGCGCCGATCGCCATGGGAGGCGAGGTCGGCCTTCTCGGCCTCGATGCATACCCGCGCCATTGCCTCGACCGTCTCGACCGGATACTGACCGGCCGCGGTCTCCGCGGAGGTCATCACCGCGTCGGTGCCGTCGAGCACCGCGTTGGCAACGTCGGATACCTCGGCGCGGGTCGGG
>JBIPNU010000523.1:0-2665 GCA_044370615.1 Burkholderiales bacterium | reverse complement strand
CATCGACTCCATCATCTGGGTGGCGGTGATCACCGCCTTGGTGCGCGCACGCGCGAGCCGGATCATCCGCTTCTGCAGCGCCGGGATCACCGCATCGCCGACCTCGACCGCGAGGTCGCCGCGCGCGACCATGATGACGTCGGAGGCCTCGACGATCTCCTCGAGCGCGGCGATGGCCTCCGCGCGCTCGATCTTCGCGCAGATGAGCGCGCGGCCGCCCGCCTTGTGCAACAGGCTGCGCGCCCATTCGATGTCCTGGCCGGAGCGGGGGAAGGAGACGCCGAGATAGTCCGCCTTGAGTTCGGCGGCGATCCGGATGTCCTCCATGTCCTTTTCGGTCAGCGCCGGGGCGGTGAGTCCTCCGCCCTTGCGGTTGATGCCCTTGTTGTTCGAGAGCACGCCACCCTGGTCGACCACGGTGACGATCTGCTGGCCTTTCACCTCGGCCACGGTGAGCACGATCAGCCCGTCGTTGAGCAGCAGCGTGTCGCCGGCGCGCACGTCGCGCGGCAGGTTGGGATAGTCCAGTCCGACCCGCTCGTCGTTGCCGAGCTTGCAGCGGGCATCGAGGATGAATTTCGCACCCGGCTTCAGTACGGTGCGGCCGTTCTCGAACTTGCCGATGCGGATCTTCGGGCCCTGCAGGTCCATCAGCACGCCGATGGTGCGGCCGGCTGCGCGCGCGAGCGACCGGATGGTCTCCACCCGCTTCGCGTGCTCCTCGGCGGTACCGTGCGAGAAGTTGATCCGAACCACATCCATGCCGGCGTCGATCATGCGCGCCAGCACCTTCGAATCATTGGTGGCCGGGCCCAGCGTGCAGACGATCTTCGTTCGGCGGTTCATCGGTTCTCCCGTGGACACACGCGGATCAGGCCTTCGCGCGCGCCTGCAGCGCCGCAAGCGCCGGCAACTCCTTGCCTTCCAGGAACTCCAGGAAGGCGCCGCCGGCGGTGGAAATGTAGTCGACGCGATCGGCAATGCCGAAGCGGTTGATCGCAGCGATGGTGTCGCCACCGCCAGCGATCGAGAACGCGCTCGACTCGGCAACGGCCTGGGCGATCGTGCGCGTGCCGCCGGCGAACGCCTCGAACTCGAACACGCCCACCGGTCCGTTCCAGACGATGGTGCCGGCCTCGCGCAGCAGCCCGGCGAGGATTGCCGCCGTCCTCGGTCCGATGTCGAGGATCATGTCCTCCGGCCCGACCTCGGTCGACGGCTTGACGGTGGCGGGCGCGTCGGCGGCGAACGTGGGAGCGACCACTACATCCACCGGGATCGGCACCTCTCCGCCCCTGGCGGCGAGCCCGTCCATCACCGCGCGCGCCTGCTCGACCAGGTCGGGTTCGGCGAGCGATCGGCCGATCGGCAGGCCGCATGCCAGCATGAACGTGTTGGCGATGCCGCCCCCGACCACCAGCCGGTCCACCCGGGCGGCCAGCGACTCGAGGATGGTGAGCTTGGTCGACACCTTCGAGCCGGCGACGATCGCCACCAGCGGGCGCCGTGGCTGCGCGAGCGCGCGGCTGAGCGCCTCGACCTCGGCGGCCATCAGGGGACCGGCGCAGGCCACCGGGGCGAAGCGGGCAATGCCGTGGGTGGTGGCCTCGGCCCGATGCGCGGTGCCGAACGCGTCGTTGACGTAGACGTCGCACAGCGCAGCCATCTTCCGCGCGAGCGTCTCGTCGTCCTTCTTCTCTCCCCGGTTGCAGCGGCAGTTCTCGAGCAGCACCACCGCACCGGGGGCAGGCGCCACCTCGCCCGCATCTATCCAGTCGCGCACCAGCGGCACCGGCCGGCCGAGCAACTCGGACAGCCGCTGCGCAACCGGCGCGAGCGAATCCTCGGGGCGCAGCTCACCCTCCTTCGGTCGGCCGAGGTGCGAGGTCACCATCACCCGGGCGCCGGCGGCCAGCGCCAGTTCGATGCCGGGCACCGACGCACGGATCCGGGTGTCGTCGGTGATCGCGCCGGCGTCGTCCTGCGGCACGTTGAGGTCGGCGCGGATGAACACCCGCTGGCCGGAAAGATCCAGGTCCTGCATCCGCCGGATGTTCATCGCGCCTGCCCCGCCCGCGTCTGCCGTGCCGTCACTTCGCGGCCATCAGCGCAAGCGTGGTGTCCAGCATGCGGTTGGAGAAGCCCCACTCGTTGTCGTACCAGGACGACACCTTCACGAGGTTGCCCGACACCTTGGTGAGGGTGGAGTCGAAGACGCTGGAGCGCGAGTCGTGGTTGAAGTCGACCGAAACCAGCGGCGCGTCGTTGTAGCCCAGCACGCCCTGCCACTCGGGCCGCGAGGCCGCGTCCTTCATGATCGCGTTGACTTCCTCGACGCTGGTCTCGCGCGCGGCGACGAAGGACAGGTCGACCACCGAGACGTTGATCGTCGGCACGCGGATGGCGAAGCCGTCGAGGCGTCCGTTGAGTTCGGGCAGCACCAGACCCACGGCTGCCGCCGCGCCGGTCTTGGTGGGAATCATCGATTGCGTGGCCGAGCGGGCCCGGCGCAGGTCCTCGTGATAGACGTCGGTGAGCACCTGGTCGTTGGTGTAGGCGTGCACGGTGGTCATCAGGCCGTTCACCACGCCCACCTTCTCGTGCAGCACCTTGACCACCGGCGCGAGGCAGTTGGTGGTGCAGGAGGCATTGGAGATCACGGTGT